>JAKACK010000007.1 GCA_021821445.1 Microcaldota archaeon
TGATGAGCTTTATAGATCCGGATATTGTTGAAGTTGTAAAAGATAAATTAGTCAATAAGTTCGGAGTTTCATTTTACGAAAAAGATAAAATAAAAGAGGTAAATGGAACATCAATCACACTTGAGAGTGGAAAGAAGGTTGAATCTGATGTAATAATTGTATCTCCAAAAAGAGTACCATCAACAGACAGTTTGGATATCAGCAATACAAAGATACAGCTTGATGAAAATGGTGCTATAAAGGTGGATTCACATCTACAGACAACAGATCCAAATATATACGCAGCGGGTGATGTGGTCGGAGCTCCAATGTCTGCAACAAAAGCTTTAAGACAGGGTGTTATAGCAGGTGAATCAGCAAGTGGTATGAATTCCGAGTTTGATAATATCGTGGTACCAGAAGCAGTTTTAACAGATCCAAAGATAGGTATAGTGGGTACATTATCTGGAGAAGGTATCAAAACAATAAAATTCCCATTCACCGCTTCTGGAAGAGGCATATCAGATGATAAAACAGAGGGCTTTGTCAAGATCGCTTATGATGAGAACAATGTTGTAAAAGGTGTTGGCATAGTATCAGATAATGCGGATGAGATGATAAGTGAAGCTGCGCTTGCCATAGAGATGAGTGCAACCTTAGAGGATATAGCAGATACAATACATCCACATCCAACACTGAGCGAAGCTATAGAGGAGGCTGCAGCAGGTGCATTGGGAAGAGCTATAGATTTTTTACCCCCTAAGCAGTGATCTCTATTTTTTATTTTTATTAAAATTTTACAGTAAAATAAATTTTAATTCATCAATAACTAAAAGTATTGGTAAATTTCTTAATAAGAAATTTATGTCAAAATTATTATTATAGGTGGAGGTAAAAAAGATGTTTGTGATAAAATGAATAGAACAACATTACCTACGGACTATAAACCAAAGTCTAAGTTTTTGAAGGAGGTTATAAAGAAATCAGATTTTAATTCTGAACAGGATAGGGAAAGAATATCGGATCTCGTATTTCTTGAAAGAGGGATAACTGAGGGTATACATGATGTGGCAAGTTCAATATACTTCAAGAGTGTCAAAGATATAAATACAAGTGGCTACAAGGAGATTCTTAAAGAATTAGATCCTGAAAAATACAAAAAATTCATAAGAGAAGAGGAATTGAATCAAAAGAAGTCTGAAGAGGCTCACGAGGAGTATAAAAAATTTAAGAGAGAACAAGAGAAAAAAGAAAAAATATGGTGGGATGAAAACCATAAATGATCATATAAAATCTGATTTTGTGAGTATTCCAATTAAATTTCCATTTTTTTCTATTAATATTGCTTGGTTGCCTTTTATAATACTTTTAGCTACCTCAAAATCATAATCAGGTCCTAATATTGAATACGAATAACTTATACATTCTCCACAAATTGTAGCATTTGGTTTATTAAGAAGACCTCTTTCAGTTACTAATCCTAAAACAACATTTCTTTCATCCAATATTGGAATTTGAGATATTCCCTTTTCTTTTATAATATTTTTAGCTTTTGAAATACTATCCGTTGGTAATAATGTAATTACGGGGCTTATCATAAAATCTTTTACTTTTAAATTTTTAGATGATGAATATATGAGTTCATCCAAGTTAGATACAATTTTATATATCAATTCATAACTAGGGTTTATTTTACCCCTCTCCACTTTTGAGAGAGTTGATGAGGATATACCAGCGTATCTTGCAAGTTTATAAGATTTTATCTGGTATTTTTCCCTTTTTATTCTTATCTCCGAGGTAATCTTTTTCAAATCAGGTAAAACATACATAATCGCACCTAAATATGCTTTTAAAATAAAATTATTAATCTGAAGATAAGTAAATATTTACTTTACAACAAAAATTAAGGTAAGCTAAACATATTTCAATGCCTGCATTTTATAATAAAATAATAGACAAAAGACTAACTTAGATAGCATCTTATTATTCCCTCTCTTACATCTATTTATATTTAATCTGGTGGTATGGTGGAAAAAGTTATTCAAAAAACCGATTTAGATAATAAAAATTTTTATCAAAAAAGTTTTAAAAATATTATTGGGTGGTCTGACAAAATATTGGATTATATTGACGAGGATGGATATTCTAAAGCATCCTTATCCTATAAACCATATAAACCACATTGGATAAGGGATTCATCCTTCACTGCATTAGCTTTATTGAAATCTGCAGATATTATAAAAAATAAAGATTTTCTAAAAAGTTGTGAATTTGAAAATAAAAATGATTTTAAAATTGCATTTCAAAAAGCAAAAGAGTATGAGGATTATGCATCCAAAATAATAAAATTTAACATAGAAGTATATAATAATTTTAAGCCAAATATCAAAAATTTTTTGGATTCTAGTTTTGAAAATCTAAAATATAATGTACTAAATTATAATATACCTGCTAGGGTAGGTAAAGATAGAAGCTTTTATAAAGATGAGAATACTGATGATAGCAAATATGCAGATTCCTATTCAGGATTAGTGCAAAACGATACGGTACCCCTTATATTAATATCGCTTGAAAAGAAAATGGAAACTATTGGTTTAGATCAATATGAATTGAAGTTCTTAAAGGATAATTCTAGAGAAATATTTGATTTCTTAAAAAAATCTATAAGAGTGCAATCTTCAAATGCATGGGAATTAAGAGGTGACATGCAGCATTCATATGATATAGCAGCGATATATAAGAGTATGGATTCATTAGTAAAGATTTCAAGAAGGTACGATATAGGATTTAATCATTATGAAATTACAGATTTATTAAATTCTGAAAGATTTGGAAATCCTCTGTATTATATGCGTAAACTATTCGTAGATTCAGAAATTTTATACGCTTGTAGAAAACCATTTTCAGAACAACCATCAAAGGAGGATAGCGTTGATATGTCGGAATTAATTGTATTTACACTATTTGAGATAAATGATGAAAAATTAAAAACCAAAAATGTTGAATACAATACCATAAATCTAATAGAAAAAGAGCTGTTTGGGGGTAGATTTTTAGCTAAAAGATTCAAAGGAGATAGTTATTTTTTTGGTGGAAGATGGATTTTAAGTGCAGCTGAAAAAGGTTTATATTTAATAGATAAGGGTAAATTAAAAGAGGCGAAGGAAATATTGGAAAAATTAGAATACTCATATAACAATGGTTGGTATAATATTGATGAATATATTATCAACAAAAAAGGAGAATATTCAAAAAATACTTTTCCTGAGCAAATAATATATGATCCGGAGAGTCCAGAAAAAGAAGATAATGATTATTTTAAGAATAACAAAGAAAGTGTTATCCAAGATCTGATGTGGTCTTATGCAGATGTTGTCAGATTTAATGCTTCCTTAGTAGAATCTTTATTATTTAAAGATAAAATAAGAAATTGAACAAAAAGTTTTTAATTTAATAATAATATTTTAATTAGGATGGATATGGAAAAGGATAAAAATGCTGATAAAAAACTATCGGTAAAATGGGGTATATACAATCTAATCGATCTTGTTATAGATCCTTACAAATCTTTAACGATAACAGGTGATGTAAAGGATATAAATTCATTTTTATTATACAGTGACTCTGTATCTTTTATAAAAAAGGATATAACTAAATTAGATAAATTTAATGGTAAGATAAGTAGTGAAGAATATCCATCTTATTTTGTTAAATTTAACGATAAAATTATAGAGCTTGATTTAAACGGAGAATATCCAAAAAATATATTAAGTGAAGTTGCAAATCAAAGAGATCCTCCAAAAATATATACGAAATTATTAAGTTGTGATAGAAAAATAGCAAGAATACTTATTGTATTTAAATTTAATCCTTATATAAAAATAACTGAATTAGAAAAAACCAATGTAATAAATAACATTTATAACAAAAATTTTAATAGTAGAGAAGAAAAAATTTTAAATGGAATATCATATTTAGAAAGAAGAATTGAAACAGAAAAAAATAAAGAAACTTTATCCCTATTAAGAAAAGCAGAAGAAAAAATGAATAAGATATATATAAGAACAAAAAGTTAATTTAATAAAAATTTAAATTTAAGATAATTAAGTTACATCTCATTTATTTTATTAATTATTCTTTCCATGTCTGATACTCTAATATATTCAGATCTACTTAAAATATCATATACATCTTCAAATATGTTAAATGCTGCTCTTCTTTTAGCATTAGCATTTGCAGCAATCTCTGGTTTTACAGAAACAAGCGTTCCCCTTATTAAATTGAATAATAAATCATCTATTGATTCATATAAATCAAAACCTTTAATAATATACATAGTATCTGAAGATCTTGATTCATATTTACCGTTTATTTTTTTATTTAAAACATTATATGCTTTTTTTATTAATTTGTATTGGTATAGGTCTATTTTACCTATTGCTAATTCCATTTTTAAATACTTGCTAATATTATGGTGAAGATTATTTATCTTTAGAAATTTGTCCTCAATTTCATTATTGTTTATACCATTAGTTTTAACTATTTCTACATTAAATTTTTCAACTTTTTCTTTTATATTTTTATCAATAACTGTTATATCCATAATATCAATATTATATAATTATTCAAAATATTTAAACTATTCTTAATAACGAGTTAAATATCTAGATAAAAAATAAATTATAATTTATAAAAGATAATATATCAAAAAGTTATATAACAGATATTATTCAATTAAAGAATTAGGAATTGATTGTATATAGGTAAAAAGTGTAAATGAAACATCAAAACCAATAATCAAAATTGTTAATGCATTATATAAAAAATAATTTGAAATCAAAATCACCAAAGAATACCATAAAGATATAAATCATTTACAAAATTAGTCCAAACACTTCCTTTATCTACACCATATTCTTCAACTAAAATTTTTATCAGCTTCTTCTTATCCTTATTTGCCATAATTGTTGAAGGTAATCTTGCAACATAAATTTTTAAAGAAAATTTACCACCTCTTTTAAAATTGAAATCCACTCCTTTATCATATAGAATTTTTAATCCTTCTATATTATTGCTAGCTGCAGCCTTACATACAGGAGTTAGTCCATAATGATCTACTTGATTTATATTAGCTCCATTATCTATCAATCTTTTCATTATATCATTCATTTTATTTGATGCTGCCCTACTTAATGGTGTTACACCCATATAGTTGCTTATATTAGGATCTGCTTTTTTATCTAGCATATAGTTAGCTATCTCAGAATTCTTTTTAAAAATTGCAAGTTCTAATGCATTATTATAATGATAGAAATTATTCTTTAAAAGAGGATCTTTTCCTAAATCAAAATTTACATCTCCTCCTTCATCTATAATAAATTTAGCTAGCTGTGTTTCATTTTTTTCTATTGCAATTATTAATGGTGTATAAAAATTAGTAATTACCTTTTTATATGGATTCCCAAAAAAGCTATAGATTAGTTCAGTTTTTTGCACTATATAAATATGATTTAAATATTTTTTAATATTTTTTTTATCTTCTTGCAAAATTTCCTTAAGTCTCTTAATTTTATCCTTTTCATCTATGTTCCTATTTAATATACTGAAAATACCATCCTGAATCTCCGAACTACTTAATTTATTTTTTGAATCTTTACGTATATCATAATTATAAAAATTTTCACCTTCCTTGTAAATTTTATTATTGCTTTTATTCTCAATATCTTTTGTTACTGTCATATAATCAACCAATAAAAATAATGATATTTGTGTTTATTTAAAGGTTTTGTATATACAATTTATTTAATTAACCAGATAAAAACAAAATTAGACCTTAATATATATTTTTTTATCTTAATCATCCATTATAACTATACAAAAGCTTTTTATAATAATTATAAATCAATAAAATTTAGTGAAATTTTGTGAATAGTAAAAATATCAATAGAACTGAAATTGATGACACACCAAAAACAATTAATTTGCTAAATATAACTAATTTCGGTAGGAATAAAAAAGAAGTAGAAATTGATTTAAAATGCTATACTAGAGAACAGGCATTAGAAATAATAAAATACACAAATAACAGCAGTAATACAAAAATAAAAAGATATGAACTAATGAATGTAAGATTAAAAAACTTACCTCAAAATAAAAATTTTACTGTAAATAAAAATTATCAATACTCATTATTATATAAAAAAGATAATAAATACGTTGAATTAAACATAGATAATAGCAAAATTAAAAATTCATTAAAAACCATATCAAAATTTCCAGAAAAGTTTTCAACAATGTCATACCTTGCAAATTCTGATAAAAATATAGTAAAATTAAAATTTTTTTACAATAATACCGATAAAATTAAGGTTATTATGTTTTCTAATTTTGTTTCAGATAAAACTGAATATAAATTAGATTTATACTCTGATAATCCCAAACTTTTCAATATAATTATGAATTCTAATGAGTTTAGAATTGAAAAGAAAAATATTATAGATATATTAAATAACCACAAAGTTGTAAAAAGAAGAATAAAAAATTATTTTATAAGATATAACTATGAGGGTTTATTTAGAGAAACAGAAATTGTACCACCAAATGATATGTCAATCAAACTTCTAGAATATTTGAATAAAAATAAGGGATATATTATAGGTACTTCCATAGAAAAAAATCCTTATAATTACTTAGAAATAACCTTTAAATCTAAAATTAATTACTTAAGATTAGATACCGCAAATCAAAATAAAAATAGATTTTATATTGGAAATAATTTTACACCCATAGATTTGGTATTAAATAATCTAGAGGTTAAAATAGAAAAAGAGAAGAATATGGATAAAAGATCAAAATTTATAAGATTATATAAGCATTTAATTAGAACAACCGGTTTAAATAAAAGGAATAATCAATAAAATTAGTTTATTCAATTGATAGAATTTAATAATTTAAGTTGGTTTTTCGCGCGACCTAAATCCCCAAATGTACTATTTATCACGTTATCTACAATTTGTTTTAAAAAAGCCCTTTCGCTTGATGAGCTCATGTTTTCAAAGATTTTAGACAATCCATCAATTATATAAAAATCTAACAATACTATATAATCGAAACTATACATAGATTCATATGGGTTGTTAGTTTTAGTGGCATTAATTAATAAACTATTTCTCGCAAAATCCCATTTGAAAATTTTTTTATCTTCTAATAATTTTATAACATTCCTTTTTATTGTATCCTTAGCCATTGACGAATCTTCAGATCTTAAAAGGGGAATTTTATTATAATTAATAAATTTATTTGATATAATTGATAAGGTACCAGATATATATTCAAGCAATTTACTTTTTTTCTCCGAAGTAATTTCTATAGGCGGTTCATATTTTTTATTATAACCTATAAGTTTTGTATGATTATATTTTGCTAATACTTTAGCATAATCTGATAATTCCCCTATGGAACCATTATCTTTATCTAATGAGATATACTTTAAATAAGCTGTTTCCATTAGATTTTTATCATAAAGAGCTACAATCGGTATTAATAATTCTTGAGCTTGCTCAAGATCTAGTTTCTTAACTAAATTCCAAGGTGTTTTAGCTACCTCATATACATTTTCAATTAGTAAATATCTATCTCCATAAGATTTAAATTGCTTATAATAATTCTGTCTTACAATTTGTGTTGAAATGTACTCAACATTTGAATTTATAAATTTATCAAAAGCTTCCATAAACTCTTTAGGATATGTATGTGCAATTTTAATTAAGTCGGTAGATTCATTCTTAGAAATTTCCGAATATCCTATAAATTTTACTATTTTTTCAATAAATTTTTCATCATCTAAACAGGGCCTACTTAACGTTAAATCTAATAACATATTTAGTCTCTTTAATGGTTTTTTAATTGGTTCTGCTTTAAATGCTTTATCTATAGATTGAGTTACGTAATCAATATTTGCATCTTTTTTTGACTTTTGGGCTTCCAAAAATTCACCTAGATTATATAGATTAATTTATTATTTAATATTTTTGTATAAGTTTATTAAGTTTTAAATAAAAAAAGACAAAATTATAAATTAATAAATAGATTGAGGATAAAATAAGTATGATACCATGAAGAACATTGGATTTTCTATAAAAAATATGGATACATCTACAGATCCATTTGAAAATTTTTATTTATATTCCGCAGGTTTATGGATTAAAAAGCACCCTCTTCCAAAAACCAGAGCGAGACTAACCTCTTTTGATGAATTATCAGAAGTCAATTTGTATACCTTAAAAGGTATAATAGAATCTTGTAAAACAGGCAAATATAAAGGGATTAATGCAAAATTAATAAATGATTTTTATACATCATTCATGGATACACATACAATAGAAAAAAGAAAATTTGATTCAATAAAAGAGTTATTTAAAAGAATTGATTCAATCAAAAATAGAAAGGGCCTTATTGAAACAATTTCATATTTAAATAGTATTGGCATATCACCTTTCGTTTCTATAAGTTCAAATATAGATGATAAAAACAGTGAAGTGTATGCATTATATTTATCTCAAGGCGGCATAAATTTACCAGAAAAAAGTTATTATTTAAGTGAAAAATTTTCTAAATTGCGTGAATTATATATAAAGCACATTCAAGAGATGTTTAAACTTTATGGAATGGAAAGTAAAGAAGCATTAAAAATTGCTAATATTATAATGAAAATTGAGACCTATATAGCAAAATCAAGTAGAGATAGTGCTGATTTAAGAGACGAAATTAAAAATTACCATAAGTACTCAGTTGGAAAGTTAAATAAGGATTATCCTAATTTTATGTTTGATACTTTGTTTAAAGAATTGGGTATAAAAAAATTAGATTATGCTATAGTAGGACAACCAGAATTTTTAAGCAAAATTGATAGTTTGATATCAACAGAAAAAATTGATAATCTTAAATTATATATGAAATGGTGCAGTTTAACATATCTGGGAGGACTTCTTCATAAAGCTGTGTACGATGAACATTTTAATTTTTATGGTAAAGCTTTAATGGGTCAAATGTCTCCTCAACCAAGGTGGAAGAGAGCCATTAGATTTATAGATGGAACTATAGATGAAGCTCTTGGAAGTTTTTACATCAAAGAAAATTTTACTGAATATGATATGAAAAGAGCAAAGGTACTTATAGAAGATATCAAAAGATCTTTTAGGAATAGGCTTTCTAATATAGATTGGATGGAGGAAAAAACTAAAAAAATGGCATTAGAAAAATTTGATTCTATAAACACCAAAATAGGTCATCCTAGAAAATTTAGGGATTATTCAAAAATAAAATCTTCTCCTAACGATTTAATTGGAAATTTATTTAAAGCAAATAAATTTGAATTTGACAGAGATATGTCAAGAATCGGAAAGAAGACGGATAAAAATGAATGGGTTATGAGTGCTTATGAGGTAAATGCCTATTATGACCCATCATTGAATGAAATCGTTATACCTGCCGGTATATTACAGCCACCATTTTTTGATTCAAAAAAGGATGATGCTATAAATTATGGTGCTATAGGTGGTGTAATTGGACATGAATTGACTCATGGTTACGATGACCAAGGAAGCAAGTATGATAAGTATGGAAATCTAAATGATTGGTGGACTAAAAAGGATAGAGCTAATTTTAAATCCAAAGCAAAAAATATTGTCAAGCTATACGGTTCTTTGAGCATAATTGATGGAATAAATGTAAACGGAGAATTGACTTTAGGAGAGAATATTGCTGATTTGGGAGGTATACATATAGCTTATGATGCATTAATGAAAAGAGTATCAGAAACAGGAAAAAACAAATTAATAGATGGTTTTACACAAGAACAGCGTTTTTACATTTCATGGTCTCAATTATGGAAGTGTAATATAAGCGAACAAGCGGAGAAAATGCTAGCAATGGTAGATCCGCATTCACCTGCAATGTATAGAGCTAAAGTACCTGTAGAAACTCATGAAGAGTTTGCGAAAACTTTCAAGTCAAAAAGTAAATTAAAACAGCCAAAAGATAAATATAAAAGAGTTAATCTGTGGTAATTTATCCTTTTTTATAAAACCTCTATTTTTTACTTATATACACAATTGCAATTATGCCTCCTAAGAAAGGTAAAAATATACAGCACATCGTAAAAAATATATAAGCGAAAAGACTTGATTTATTTGCTTTATTCATCATAGATAAAGATATCAAGAACATTATTATACCAACGAAAATACCCAAATATAGAATTCCAAATTCAAAAAATGGCAAATATAATATATAGTATCCGATAACACTACTGATTAGAAGTATCAAGATAAGTGTAAATAATTTAACTATGCTCCTAGCATTCATAAAATTCAAAATGAATTAAATCTTAAAATATAAAAAGATAAAGTTATAATCCATTATTCATTATCTGGATTGAAAGCGTCTATTGCGTCTAATACTATATTCAAATACATAAGAGACGGAGCTCCACCCATCATAACTGCAATACCAGCCGTTTCCATAATCTCGTCTTTTGTAGCCCCACTTTTAAATGCATTATTAACATGATATGTTATACACCATTCGCATTTTACTGCTATAGCGATTGATAAAGCCATAAGTTCTTTATATTTGGAAGGTATTTTTCCATCTTGCATCGATAAAGAATTCAATTTCATAAAAGCGGCTTGCTGTTCTGGTTCTGATACTCCAAATTCTTTTACAGCCCTATTAACTTCATTCAACTTCTCTTTTGCATCCATACAATCACATAATATAATAGTGACAAAATAAATATAAGATTATATATGAAGTTAACCTAAATAATAATAAAAGTTTTTTAATACGTATCAATAAAAAATTAAATTAACTCTTCTTGTTAGACTTCATCAACAATGTTAATATTATACCCATTATTGAAAATGCAATTCCTGTATAATAGATGTAATTAAACGCAGTTGCTGATGGGAAGTGCATTGTTATGGTTGGAGCTACTTTAACTGAAATAAAGTAAGTGGTCTCAAGTACACCACCCACCGCAGGCGCTATAGCCATACCAATGCTTCTGAACACAGTGTTCATTCCTGTCGCTTCTCCTGCGTTCTCTCTCGGTATTGAATTTAATAGCTTGTTTATTACACCTACAAGCATAAATGACATACCAGAACCTAAAACCGCAGATCCTATTATTATATCAGTTACGGTATAACGATAATTGAGAAGCAATATAAATGCAACTAATGTTATTCCCAAGCCTATGAGTATTGATGCCTCAGCACTTTTTCTTTTTATAACTGTTGCCGCTATAGGTGCGAATACAATATTCAATAATGCAGATGGCAATAATATTATACCAGATTCAAGTATAGTTTTGCCAAATCCTGAAGGTGATGGATCCTGCAAAAGTGTAGGCACTGTGAAGAATAAAAAGTACATGGAGGCCATTGCAAATAATCCAACCACATTGCTCAATAACACATTCCTTATTTTAAGAAGCTTCATATTTATGAATGGATCAATAAAGTGTATTTCATACCTTACAAAATATGCAAGCGAAATAAAGGATATTGCCAAGGTTAATAGCATATACAATTTTGTATAACCTATTATACCACCTTCTGATATATACAATACAAGAGTGAAAAGACCAATACCTAAAGATGATGCACCAATATAGTCAACTTTACCCTTTTGTTTAAGCGCTAAGTTTTTAGGATAAACTTTGTCCTTTAAGAACAAATAAGCTAATATGACAAGTGCAAATGCTACAGGGATTGCAGAGTGATATGACCATTGCCATCCATAAGATTGGGTTATCCAAGCACCAAGTACAAGTCCGAATCCTGCACCTATGGAGAATGTAGCACTCATTATACCCTGAGCCAAAGGTAGCTTATCTTTATCAACAAAATCATTTATAACAGCAAAAGCTATTGGGAACATACCCATACCTACACCTTGTATGGCTCTTATTATGATAAGTTCATCAAGCGTTCTTGCAAACCCTCCCATTGATACAGCTATAGCATAAACAAATGCCAGGATTAAGAACACTTTCCTTTTTCCATAATCATCTGCAATTTTTCCAAACAGTGCAGCTGATATAGTACCGCTTATTATGTAAGCTATTAATATCCAAGATACAGAATCATAAGATGAACTAAAGAATTTTACAAATATTGGAATTGCAGGTACTATCATTGTTTCTACATAACTTATAAGTGTACCTGCAAACGCCATAATTGCAATTATTATGTAAACATCTTTTTTACTTAAAGATTTTACCTCATTTTTATCTTTAATTAATCTATCCTCCGTAGCTTTCTTTTTTTTATCGCTATCTAAGAATCCTAAGTCTTTTCTTATATCTTTTAAAATAGACATTAGTACACCAAATAGAATTTAGTTTAAATATAAACTATTAAGGATTAAATATATAAACATAACTATTTTATGCGTATATATAAGTATAAATTTAAACTTACTAAGGCAAATATAAAATTAAACTCCTAACTATCCTCTTTTATATCCAAATTTATTTTATAATAATTTAAAAATAAGTATGATATTTTTCCTTTTATCTGCTCTATATTTGCATTTATTTCATGTATACTTTTATTCTTCTCGTCAATTTTTTTATTTAATGATTCTATATCCTCCTTTATATTATCGGTTTTATTCAAATCGCTTTTTGTATCTAAAATTAATTCATTAATCTCATTTCTCTCTATATTAAATCTTTCTAATTCATTTATTTTTTGATATAAATCAAAATCTATTAAATCATTAATCTGATCAATTACCAAGTCCCTATTTTTAACATCGATTTTCCCCGTCTCAATATTTGATTTTAATTCATAAAGTTTCTTTTTAAATTCATTATAAGCAGTTTCATCCTTTATCCTATCAAAAGGATCATTTAAGAAATCTGATATCTGTGATTTTCCATTCTCTATATGGTCATGTTTTCTTGCTACCCTTTTAAGAGGCTCAATTTTATAAGTTATGGAATTTTTAATCTCCAAAATATTTTTTTCAATTTCATCTAATTTATCCTTATTTATATTAAATTTCTTATCAAGATTACTTTTTACATCTTCCGAAACGATAGTTTTGTTATTATTAATCTGTGATTTTATTTCGGATATTTCATCAAACAAGGTTTTTCTTTTATAAAATAGATTAGATAAACTATCCGCATAATTATTTATATCCTCAAATCTGTCATACTCATTAGATTTAGACCCTAATATATTGCTAAGATCATTAATTCTGCCTTCTAAGTCACCATAATATTTTTTAAATGAATCCATAAATTTAGAATATCCCATTATAACTGGTTTAAATCTAGCATTTGACTTTAAAATTTTTTCAAGTAAATCTTTATAAAAATCTCTTTTGAATAGTAATAATCTATATCTATTATTATCATCAAAATCCAGATTCACATTTAGAACATCCATTAGATGTTTACAATACGAATCCTTTTGGGATTTTACAAAACTAGGGCTATAATTCATTAAATATTCCATATCAGGATCTGAATCAATTTCTAAAAATTTATTTACCAATTCTTTAAATTCTTCTAATGATTCCTTTATAATTAAATCAGTGTGTTCACCTTTTTCTAAAATACCTTTAACTTTAGTTTGGAATAAAGTAAGGTTATATTCCTTTATTTCAGTCAAATTCATATTCTTATACTCAGGTTTTCCAAAAAACATTTTCACACTTATAAATTATAAATATCGTTGAACATATATAAAGTTTAGGTATTTACAAAAAAATTTAATATACTATATTTAAATATTTTCTTTTATATATATAATGGGATTGATATGGTTTCAAAAAAATCTTCTCATAAAGTTATGCAGAATCGTGGAATGGATAAGGACGAAATAAAAATCCAAGTTAGTAACGTAAATGGAAGTGCATTTGCATTGCAGTTTGTAGGTAGCTTGTTCTATCTATATCTGGTTTATCTAATAGGATCAAATACAATGACTGTAAGTACGTTGTTAACCACAGGTGATTCAACTTTTTGGCTTGGAATATTACCTGCAATAGCAGTAATATCAGGAATAGCGTTATTCTTCCATAGCTTTACATATCTATTTGGTAACCCTATGAAAACATCAGCATTGAAATTAGCAACAGTTGCAGGATTTGCATTCTTTGCATTGACAATAGGGGTAAGCGGATATTACTTCGTAGCAGCATTGATAGGATTTATATTGACAGAAATTGCAGCTTACATGGCAAAGTCATGTAAGTAATTTATTTTTAATCTTTTTTATTTTAATAAAAATTAATTAAGGGTTCTGTTTTTAAATAACCTAAAATATCATATATTATACCTACTTATTTCCTCTAACATTATAGACTCTTTTTCAAATGAATTATAAAGTTCATTAAATCCTAAATCTCCATCTTCCAAAGCAACCTCTAAATCCATCATACGATTTACATATTTATTAACTTTCCATAAATACAGGTCAAAGGCGTGTTTAAAAATAGCAGGATTTGATTTAGCAGAGGCAACTTTAACGGATATTGCTAATGTTTCTGAATTTTTATTAATACTATTAACCATTTTATTCAAAAATCTCTTGTAATTATGTATTATATTAGTTTTTTCGGTGTCATCTATATAATTTAACATATAAGACACCTTATTATCTAATTCTTTTAGGTGATCTGTAAATTTTTCATATAAATGCTCAACAGTATAATCTATAAAAAATCTTATTGATATTGGATTTTTAAGTCTATAATCTGAATCATCAGATCTTAAATTGTTTTTAGGACTAACAAAAACATTACTACTATCTTTTCCAAATTTATTAACTTTCTCTATAAAAAATTCTTTATTTAAATCCGAATTCGGATAATGGATAAGGTCTTCCTCTATTTCTTGTATTTCGTTTTTATAAAGGTCTCTAAGTTTTGTTTCTATTTTTGTTGAATTATTTATTAAATCATAGGTTAATTTATCAAATGTATATTCAATATCATAAGATTTTGATAAGCCTAAAAATAAATTTTTAGTTGTCATATTATCACAAATGTTTTTGTCTAGAAAATTTTAAAAGGTTTGTCTATCACTTTTCTGTTTTTGTATACCTAATTTATGTATTTTGTACGCTTTGTAAATATTAATCCCCTCACCAATTAATAATCCAGTTGTAAAGCTCAGTACTAAAGTTATAATGGAATTAATCTCAAAATTTTGAGGATAATAAAATTCTAATATAATCCTACTTATAAAAGATACAGTCCATATTGCAGATATATAATTAGACCTTTTGTAATATATTTTTTCACCCTTATTGAAAAATTTTACATTCCCTCCTATTTTATTTCCAATTAATGTACCAAACACTAATAATATAAGAAATAATCCTAATACAAAAGAGGATTGATCAAGGTAATATGAATAAATCGATATAACTAAATATAATATTGGATAGTATATAACTCTAGAAAGTTTAAATTTTTGACCTTTAACACTTCTTCGTAATCTCAAAAAAAGTATTAAAGCAATAAATACTAATAGGTATATGCCTTCAGTTTCTCCATAAGATGTTCCTAATGAAAGCGTTGATAACATAATTTTTACCATTATTATTTCGATACTGCCTAATAAATAATTATCTCTATATAAAAAGTGTACTAAAACAAATTTGATTTGAAAAAATTTTAAATAAAATAGCAAAGTATTTTATTTTTAAAAATCCAAAAATATTTGTGTGATAAATGCATAGCCATAATATAACATTGTTAATTATAATACTTCTATTTAGTTTTTTGACAGAATATACAAGTGCACAATATTGGTTTCAAAGTGGAGTTACAGGTTTAAATTCGTCACATAATAATGGTGGGTCTGTTCAAATTGAAACAGTAATCCAAAAACCTCCTAAAATTGGATCATTGGGTTTTTGGATCGGAGAAAATCTTAAAAACGGTGCATTTTTACAAATTGGTTATTTAATAATAAATAAAACAGGATATTATCCAGATGATTGTAATATAAATCAATGTTCCAGTAATATATATCTTGTAAAAGGAGATGCAGAATGGTTTTACGAATATTTTCCAGAAATTTCAAATAGCTCATTTTTAGGTAAAATTGGACCATTAGGATCTGCAGGAAGAAACGGCACTTTCAATAATTACTCATTTAATTCATCTGGAAATATTTGGAGATTTTATTTTAATGGTGAGAATGTTGGATCCATAAATTTAAATACCTCCCAATCAGGTTCAAATCTAATAAATGCTATATCAGAATATGCAAATGCAAATAATAATAGTTATAAAATAGAACCCGTCATATTCAAAAATCTAGAGTACTATAAGAATGATTCATATAAATATGTATTAAAAGGGGAATACTATATAGGATATGGAGGAGGGAGTAAAACAAATCTCCCTAATCCATATGGCGTATCTAAAGTGAATAAGACTACAAACGAATTTGAAGCGGGATCTGGAATTCCATTAAATAATCTTGGTTTTATAAGCTTAAATAAAGGATATACATTAAAAATTAATTCTCAGTATGGAAATTTAAATCAATCCACTAGTTATAAAGCATATTCAATTGTAAATATATCATCTCCAAATTATTACTATATAAATTCTACAACTAGAGAACTTTTTGTTGGATGGAAAGGGTTAGGTAATGGATCATATTCAGGGAATTCTACAAATGCATCTGTGCAAATTAATTCAAATATAACCGAAATTGCAGAATGGCATAGGCAATATTACATTAATGCAACTACTAATGATTTAGGAATATCCGGTGGTGGGTGGTATAATGCATCATCAAAGGACAACCTATCTGTATACTCAGATATTATAAAAATAAATAATAGCTCCAGATTCGTTCTTAAAGATTGGTCAATAAATGGCAATATTATAAATTATTCATACCCTAGCTTAACTTTATTTGTCAATAAAAGTTATAATATAGAAGCAATATACGCAAAAGAACTAAAAGTGAATTTTAATTTACTCAATATATATAACAAAAGTATAAATTTTAGCTCTATAATGATAAACGGAGAGTATTATAATAATAGTATTTTCCTTTATAAAAACAGTACTTATAAAATAGAAAGCGTGGTTTATGATAAAAATACAATACCAATAAACAAAACATTTTATATTCAGAATACATCGTATTACATAAAAGTACCTGTATACAATTCAGTAATATATACCAAAGGAAATATATTTAATGAACCTATGAATGTATCAATTAGAGTACTATTTAAAAATAATACTACTATTAATTATTATACAGGTAAATTAGGAAAAATCACGATAAAAAATATATATGGACCATATAAATTTAGCACAAAATCCCAACTTGGACTCTCATTCGATTATTCAGTATCAAAGGGGGATAATAAAACTCTGTATTTTTTGAGTTATTTAATAATAGGATTATTTATAGCAGTCTTATTAATTATCCTAATTTTATCCATATTTTTATTCAAACATAAAAAAGTACAAAAACAAAAAAGATCTAACTAATTTATTCTCTTAATTCTGATTTTTTGTCTTTATTTTCCTGTTCATTAGATCTCATATATACTTTTTCTATTTCCTCTTTATTTTTTAAGTGCTCCCCCATACTGCTTGGATTTATCTTAGATAATAGATCAAGGACTTGAATAAGGTCCTTTTTATGTAAACCCTTTATTAAAATTTTCGATGTATATGGACCCATTCTGACTTGTGATAACTTTGATAAATTTTCCGCTTTCCTTTCAAATTTTCCTTTTTTCTTTCTAATCAAATTTTTATATTCCTCCGCTTTTTTAGAATTATCACTTTCAAGTTCTTTTTCTAATTTTTCCATATCTTTTATATGATTTTTTGCATCAAAAATCTGAAGATTATCTAATACTTGATAAGTAAGTAATAATTTATGTCTTATTAATCCTTTTTTCTTACTCTTATCAAATGTTGCCACATCTTTCTTAAGTAATGCACTTGCAAATAAATTGGCTGATCCTTTTATATATAATTTTGGGTAATCCTCCTTAATCCAATCTGTCATCTTTTTATTATAACTACTTATATCCTCTATATTTTTATTTAATGCATCAGTATTTAATGCAATCTGTATATAGCCATCTTTATTTTTCAAATTATTTAAGTCAATTCCACGTTTTGCTATGATAATACGTTCATTTGTAATTATAATATTACCCGGTTTAAAACTAGTAGGAGCGAAAGATGTTCTAAAATCACCCCTAAGTACTTCATTTCTCTTAGATACTCGCTTATCATTTTTAAATTTTATCTTATTTGAATAGAGTACTGTCTCATCTTTTTTAAGCATATTCTCATTACTTTCTACTTTATCTCCAACTAAAAATTTTTCCATTTTTTTTGTTAAGAAACCCATTGTATCACTAAATAACATTAAATTTTATATAATATTTATAACTATGCCTAATATGTATTTTATAATTTCCAAGATGAGCAAAAGTTGTAAAACTTTATGTTTATTTTCAAATAATATATAAATAATTTTCTAATTTAATATATTTTAAAATTAATCTAATTAATCAGATAGAAAATCTAAATTTTATAAGGTAAAAATATGAACTGGTCAAAGGAGGATACAATTTTAGCCGTTATAGTAATAGGTACCCTTATGGCATCTATAGATTCTACTATAGTACTTCTTGCATTTCCAGCTATGACACAAGCACTACATTCAACAATTGCAAATATAATATGGGTAATATTAATTTACATGATAGTAGTTGCAGTATTCTCAACCCAATTTGGAAGGATAGGAGACATATATGGAAGAAGTAAAATGTTCAATTTAGGTTTTATTGTATTTACTATAGCCTCATTTCTTTGTGGTATCGCTCCAACTGTTGTGACCTTAGTAATATTTAGGGCAGTTCAAGCATTAGGCGGAGCTTTGATAGCTTCCAATAGTAGTGCAATAATAGCAGATACATTTGAAAGGCATAAGATCGGAAGAGCTTACGGATTTACAGGTATGAGTTGGAATATAGGTGCACTTCTCGGAATACTTCTAGGAGGTATAATAACAACTTATATTGGTTATCGTTACATATTTTTCATAAATGTACCTATAGGTATAGTTGCTGTGATATTAGGACTCAAATATGTAAAAGATAAAAATAAAACAAACGATAAACTTGATCTTCCAGGTATGGTTGCATTAGGAGCTGCAATAGCTTTAATATCCTATGCTGGAATAAACTATGCTTCTATTGGATTAACTTCATCAAACGTTCTAATGCTGATACTTGGTATAATAGCGATATTTATATTCATAATAATTGATAGAAAAATAAAAGTTCCAACTATAAACTTCACTATGTTCAAAAATAAGATATTTAGGAATGCTTTAATGGCGTCTCTATTTCAAGGACTTGGGTTTATGGGTGTAACCTTCCTTTTGATAATGTATCTTCAAGGTGTACGTGGATATTCTCCATTAGATGCAGCATTGGTGCTATTTCCAGGATATTTGGTGAGCGGTATTCTCGCACCTTATATGGGCAGATACTCAGATAAATTCGGAGCTAAATTTATATCAACCATTGGGATAGTGTTTATGGCACTAGGTGTATTGTTTTATCTCCTCGTTCTTGGTGTTACAACACCTATTTATTACGTTGTAATAGGAACTATAATAACAGGATTTGTAGGTGCGATGTTCTGGCCTGCCAATAACAGTGCTGTTATGGCAAACGTTCAGGGTCAATTGAGAGGTGCAGCTTCGGGATCATTGAGATTATTTGGAAGTTTAGGTTTAATAGGAAGCTTTATAATAGCATTTGTAGCAGCAGCTTTAGCTGTACCAAGATATCTCGCATTTGAAATATTTGCAGGAACTTCTAAGGTAATAGGTGGAATAGGCAAAGGATTCGTAGCTGGGATGCATATGGCTTTTATAGCACTTATTGCAATGTTGATAATTGCTGCTATATTCTCATTTGCAATAGGAGAAGAAAATAGAAAAGAAGAGTTCAAAAATACTGAAGAAAAAAGTGTAAAAGACTGAATATCCAGATAAATATCCTAATTACCTTCTATTTTCTATCTTATTTAATTTATTGTATATTACTCTATATATCTCCATTTTAAGTTTTTTATTATACTCTTTTGTTGCTTTGATCCACGGATCATCCTCAATAATTGAATCGAGAATAGAATTGACTCTATCTGTATTCTTTTCTGTTAAATTCCACTTTTTCACAATTGCTTCTGCTACTTTTGTTATATAAAAATATTTTTTCCAACCTTCTTTAGTTAACAAGAATTCTTTCTCGTTATTATTATAATCATCTAAGATTTTTTTATAAAATTCAATATTTGATTTTGTAGTGATTTCAAAATTTTGAATATCATTATTTTTTCTTAAAATATCCTTTAACACATCTGATTTACTTTTACCAGTATTACGTGACTCTATCTTTATAGCCTTCCATAATAACTCATCCTTAATGTATATCGTTTGATCTAAATGAGTGTGGTCTTTTATAAAAGAAGGTATATTTTTAAGCTTAGGTTTTGCTAAATCCTTATA
The DNA here is from genome assembly GCA_021821445.1 of Microcaldota archaeon. Classification (GTDB taxonomy): domain Archaea; phylum Micrarchaeota; class Micrarchaeia; order Micrarchaeales; family Micrarchaeaceae; genus Mancarchaeum. The sequence goes on from JAKACK010000007.1 coordinate 20,579, forward strand.
AGGTTTGTTGTTTATCCCCTTCATAATATTTTTAATGTCCTTATCCTCTCTTAAAATAGGCATCACAAAATGAAAATTTGCCATAGCTTTGTTATAAGATATTATATCAATTGCCCGTAATAATTTTTTATCATTTAAATGTACTTTATGAGTTTTCTCTTTTTTTGTTGTATCCATATAATCCATTAAAGACTTTATCAAATAACTTTAAAATAATATCCTTTTTATGCATTAATAAATAAATTAATTTTTAATTCTATAAAATTAAAATAGTTACAAATCCAAAGATAAATAGTTATAACAATAGAGAGGTCTAAAAAGTAAGGTTAGCCATTAATAAAACAAAAATAAAAATTAATTTGTAAGTAAAAATTATTTAGATTCTGAAGAATCTTCATTTTCCTTACGCTTATCTAAATTTTTAGATTTTTCAATTTCATCTGAAGGCAACTCTTTATAAGTAAGCCACCAAGCGTATCCCTTATGTTCTGTCATAGCTTTATCTGCATCTCCTATATTATGTGGTACAGGATTAAGCACTTTATCACCAATAATTTCATTGTTAGGCCAATTTGCAGGTATTGCTGCTTTATACTTATCAGCCATCTGAAGTCCATTTATTACTCTTAAAAGTTCATCAATACTTCTTCCCATCTCTAATGGATAATATAATATTAGCCTTACTATTCCTTTATCATCCACCAAGAATACTGCTCTTACTGTGGAAGAAGATGATTCTGCATGTATCATGCCTAATCTTTTAGCAACATTACCCATAGAGTCACCAATTATTGGAAACGGAACTTTTATTTTAAGATTTTCTTCTATCCATTTTATCCAAGCAATATGGCTTACAACACTATCTACAGATAATCCTATAAGTTGAGTATTTAGTTTTTTGAAATCTTCATTTCTTTTAGAAAAAGAAAAGAATTCTGTAGTACATACTGGAGTAAAATCCCCGGGATGCGAGAATAGCATAAACCAATGCCCGTTAAAGGAATCTGGAAGTTTAATCCTTCCTGCCGTGGTTTCAACGTCCAATTCTGGGAATTTTTCTCCTATTAAAGGAATTCTAAAATTTATATCATCCATAATCTCACCACAACACTATTTAATTTGGCTTATTTAAATACGTTGTAAACAAAAAATTATTTTTATAAAATAATGAAATTATGAAGTAAAGATACGAAACGATAATAGATTAAAAAATCAAATATAATTTTAGGAGTCTTCTAAATTGATATCCTTATCATTATTATCTATAAATTTTTCCTCCTTCTCTACTAGTTTTATCTTGTTTATTAATTCTAAATCCTTTAATATTATCTGATTTAAAAATTGATTTATATTAATTTTATTTAAGGCTGCTTTTTTCTCTATTGTCCTATAAGCTGTTTTATCTATTTTTAATTGTATCTCTTTAAAATTTTTGCATTTATCAAATGAATTTTTAACAATTCTATTGGGTTTATTGATATATTTTTTTAGGATACGATTTACATAATCATTTATATTTGTGTATTTTTCATCAGATATTAACTCTAATGCATCATATATTTTAATAGGTACAATTATTTTTAATTTCATTTTTTCTATAAACACTATTTTATCACTAAATATTAATTTTTAAATAAATTAATATAAATAAGTATTTATTTTAGATTTTATATATCCATATATAGATTAAATAAAAAATCTATACCTCCCTAACAATCTGCAATTTATATAGAATTAATTAGGTATCTTAAATTAACCTATGTTTTAGAAATGCTTAAATATTAAAAAAGAGTTAATTATTAATAGATGTTCAAATGCCTAAAACTAAAAGTATAGATAAAGATAATCAATTATACAATATTTTTAATGCTACAGGCGATGAAATTTTTAATATGACTATAGCATCTAATTTTAAATTTAACAAATCTAGTGTAGAGGATATAAAAAATTTAGCACTTAACGATTTTAATAGAATAATGAATGTTGTGACAGATGGAAAATGGCATAATTTAAAATCAAAACATTATGAACTAAGATTAGGTAAACTCCAATACGGTCAAACAGGATTATATTATAAATTTAAAGAACATTTTTATCAAAGAAAAAATACTAATAAAATTATTTTAGATATAGAAAATATAAAAAACGGAAAAGGATCAATTTATGGACAATCAGGAAAAGTTAATCCAAATCAAATGTCAAATGATCTTGTTATTGATACTTATACAACCTTAATGCATGAAATTTTCCATTCTATTGAAGAGAATAAATTTAAAATACACAGAAAGGAAAAGAAACTTCTGCGTGGAGGTAATACAGACATATTTTCGGAGGGGGCAGGCAGGTTTATAGAAGTTTATATAAGATCTATTTTAGAAATTAAAAATCCAAATCATAATAATTGGAAAGATTTGACTAAAGATGAATTTCTTAAAAATTTTATAAATTTCGATATTTCTAAAATAGTTAACCAAATTCCGGATAAAAGCAATTCAAATTTTAGACCTAAAGATGTATATAGGGACATAAAATCTAAAATATCTAACTTAAGCCCATATGATCAGGGGTTATTCCTTTTTTCAATTAATTATATTGATAGTGAGAGTTTTTCAGATACTCTAAAGAAAATATATAGATTTGGTCGCAAACATAAAACATCTAGACGTTACTTATATAAAAAATTTCTTAAAGAGAATATTAAGTCCAATTATAATAATATTATTAAATTTAGAGACGAAGTTCAAAATTCAATTAAAAACAATCCATAATCTTAAATTATATATAAGATTTTCAGTAGTTAGTTTTTATAAAGAATAAAAAATAAGCGATATTTATTATAAAATCAAATTAGTCAATATTTTTATTTATTTATGTGTCAATTGATATGATGACTTCAAAAACATTAGATAATTCAAAATTAGTATCTTATGATATCTTATTTGAAACTTTATCTGAGGATAAAGAAGAATTTTTTAGTAAAAAAATTTATAAGTTAGCTTGTGATTTAAAGAATATGCTATATCTAAAATCAAAAGATAATGGTGTAAATATTTATGACGGACTTTATTTTCCTAATATAATTGATGGAAAGGAGGTATTGCTACCATTTAGAATAGAAGAGCATAAGGACAAGCTTGTATTTGACTTTGAAGATGTAAATTTTGGATATTTTGTAATAAACAATTATGAAAAAGAACAAAGGAATAATAATGAAAAAGTTATAGAACTATTACTCAAATCATCAAAAGATCTTATGGAGCAATTAAGATGCATGAATAAAAATGAGATATATGCTAATCTAAATAAAAATGTACCTTACTCGTTTAGAAGGGGGTATACAAAGTCTAAGTATATTATAGAAAATCAAAAAGGTATTAATGAAGCAAAAAAAATTTATTTAGATTATAAGAAATTTTGTAATAATGCAAAAGGAATTAAAGAAATATCATTGTATGATTATCTAAATACTGCATACTTATGTTATAAAAGTTTCTTTGATAAAAAAGAGGTTAACAATTTATCAAAATTGGAAGCTTATAAGAATCACGCTGATTTTAGAGATGGTGGTATGTTAGATCTTAATAAAAACCAATATAGCAAAAAAGCTTTTAAAGATTGGTATTATTCAGATAAATGGAGTGGATCTCATCCTTTTGAGATAATCTCAGGTTATAATTCCTACATCTTACTTTTATATCCCCCAACAAAAGAGTCACCAAAATATCAAATTTCCCTAAATATGAATTATAAGATTTATTATTCAAAGTATTTATATTTAGCTAAAATGCTTATTGAAGAAAAGATTCCTTTTAAAGCATATGGATTAGATCAGATTGCTAAATACCTTTCAGGAGAGATAAGAATACAGGTAAATAGAAATAAAGAAAATTCAATAGAGTTTCCATATTTCTATAATGAAAAGAAAGATAACGAATTATTCAAAAACATACATTGGGAAAAACTTAAAATACCTAATTTCAAAAGAGATAGTATGTTAAGAAAATGAATTATTATTCACATTTAATTTATTAGAAATTATATTAAGGAATCTAATTCATTTGATTTTTAAATATACAAGTTCCTTATATCCATACAAATTATTTAAAAATAGCAGGGTTATTTTAAAATGAATTTAAATAATATAATGGTTATATATTAATGTTATCATGGCCAAAGAAAAATTTTTCAATAGAGATATAGAAAATAAAATTCTTCAATTCCTAGATAGACCTGAGATTATAATTATAAGAGGACCAAGGCAATCTGGAAAAACAAGATTAATGAAATTAATTTCAGAAAATATAAATGAGAAAAAGGAATTTATAAATTTTGATATACCAAGTAATAGAAATAATATTTCAGAATCTCCTATAGATTATATAAATCGAATTATAAATAATAAAAATAGTGACAAAATAACTCTTTTTCTTGATGAAGTGCAGAGGCTTGATAATGCTGGTGAAATATTAAAGATTATATATGATACTTTTAAGGGAAAAGTTAAAATATTTGCATCAGGATCTTCATCTCTTGAGATACGGCAGAAGATGCTCGGATTTTTAGTCGGAAGAGCTATAATATTTGATCTTTATACATTTAGTTTTGGAGAATTCATCCGTTCAAAAGATAATGGTTTATACAGCATATTTAAGGAAAGAAATAATTCATTAATAAATCTAATTGAGAAAGGTGAAGAGCCATTGCATACTGCGCTTTCAGAAGATTTTCTTAAACTTTGGAAGGAGTATATCGTATATGGTGGATACCCCGAGATTGTAAAAGCAGATAATTTTGATATAAAAAAATCTTTGCTTTTAAATTTGGTAAACCTATATATAGAGAAAGACATAATATCCTTTTTCAAAATAGAAGATACAAAAGAATTTGAGAATTTTTTAAGGATCCTTTCTTTTAATGATTCACAAATGCTTACAATCTCCAATGTGGCTAATGATTCGGGAATTAGTTTTTATAAAGCGGATTCATATTTAGGAATAATAGAAAATACTTATATTGCAAGCAGAGTTTATCCTTACTACAGCAGTATTTCCAGTTCAATAAAGAAAACACCAAAAGTATACTTTTTCGATCTCGGCTTAAGAAATGCCATACTTGATAATTTATTGCCTTATGAAAATAGGGGTGATATCGGAAAGTTGGCTGAAAATTTTGTTTTTAGTGAGTTGATAAGATTAAGAAAAAAGGTTAAGTATTGGAGGACAAAGTCAGGAGCGGAAATGGATTTTATAATAGAAGAAAATAATGAAATAATACCAATAGAAGTAAAAATTGGAGGTTCTAAAGCAATTGGAAAAAGCTTCTACAGTTTTCTAGAAACTTACAAACCTAAGAGGGCAATTGTTATAACCCTAAATGAATTTTCAAAAAATAAAATTAATAATACAGATATATATTATATTCCAATTTTTTATCTGTAAAGCCAATTTAAAATTTTAAATAAAAATTAATTATAATACCAAGTATTCATAATTTTCATGCTTCTTTTTTATTATCTCTTTTAAGCTAGCAGGTACATATATTACCCCTTCTGCGAGTTCATCTTCATTTATATTACGAGCTTTCATTGAAGTACCACATGCAACCACTTTTATCTTTTTGTTTTCAAGTAATGGTTTAATACGATTCTTTTCTACAACTGCAGATATTCCACCATTCAAGTATACTACTTCTACCTCTTCTGTTTCATCCATCTCAGAAAGATGTTGTGCTGCTATTAATGACATTGCAATTTTTTCTTCAGAATCCACACTTAACAATATTTTCATGTTTACCACACTATTAATTGTTTATACATATATAAATAGGTAAACCCATGAAAATTTTACAAAAATATAATATTTTTATAAAATTAGATGATTTAAATTTTATTAGTATTCTAAGGATATTATTTAAATTTATAAAGGTAATACGTAATTCTTTGAAAAATGTTTTAAAAAAGATAAATTTTATATAAAAATAAATTATAAATTTTACATGACATTATTATTTTTATCAATGTGAATAAGGGGAGTCGTACCAAATTTTTGTGCTACTATATTACGTATTTAGGATTCAAATTTTTGTCTTGGAAGTTCATAACCTCCTCCTATTGTTTCAAACTTTAACCAGCTAGCTTTATGATCATTAGCCGAAACGATTTTGAGTGTAAGCACACTTGCTATTATATCGATTCCAGATTTATAAGAATAATTAATTGTTTTGCTAGTAACATCAGAACTTTTCATATTTATATCTTTTATATTATTACCGATCATATTAGATAAAACCCCACTAACTCCATTAAGCCCTACCGAATTTTGTAAACTCTGGTAACCCTCATTTGTAAGAAAAGTAAAAACCTCATCAGGAGTTGCAGTTATCGCTGGACCCACTACATTATTCTTCAAATTTGATAAAAATCCCATTTTATTACCTCTATAAATTTATAAATAAAATTTATAATCTTTACTATATATTAATCTGAGTATACAAATTAGATTTTACTAAATATGTCAAATTATAATTTATTCCTAAATAGTTTAAAAGAAAATTCATAATAAAAATAGAATAATTACAATATTGCACCTTGTGTCTTTAAGGTTTCCTGAAGCTCTTTAACGTTTACTTCTTTCGCCGCTATATTGTCATTTATGCACATTCTTGCAGCAACTCCTGCCGCATGGCCCATTGCAAGTGCAGTTCCACTAACTCTTGCACTAGCTTGAGCATCAAATTCTGCACTTAAGCATCTACCTATTATAAACAAGTTATCAATTCCTTTTTGAACAATTGATCTATAGGGTATTTCATACCATGAAGAATCTCCTTTATTAAGATGTATATATACAAGACCCTTATTCGGATCATGTATTTCTAAAGGATGCCCACATCTAGCAATATGGTCATCAAATCTTCCTCCATTTAATACATCATCTCTCTTAAGGATATATTCTCCTATTCCTCTCCTAGTTTCTCTCATCCCTATTCCAGGGGAAGAATCCATTAGGTAGGAGTTTTCAAATCCATGTACATTTTTCTTAAGAAATTCAAATGATGATATAACCTGGTGTCTTAAATCATTTATAGCTGTTGCAACTTCCTTTCCTGATCTAAAATCTTTTATCTTCGCATGAGTTGCGTTGCATATAAATTCTCCTTCTCTGCTTGTATTGAAAAGAAACTCTGAATTTTCATTTGGAAGGTATAATTCATTGTCTTTTTTAGCTTTCTCTACTAAAGGGGGGTTTATGTGTATTTTAGATACTTTACCATCAACTAAAGGCGCTGAAACTAATTTGGGATGTTCTTTTGAAAACTTTATAAGTTCAGCTTCATTTACATTTGCAATTCTGAAAGGTATAGTAGTTTCTTGGTGCCATCCTTCCCCTTCTTTACCTTCCATTGCTTTAGATATTGAATAGTACGATAAATCTGCATCGCCACTGCTATCAACAAATTCTTTTCCAGATATTTCATGCATTCCATCTTTACCAACAACTTTTACCGATGTTATTTTATCTTTAGATAATTCACATCCTGTTACTAGTGAATTAAAATAAGTGGTTATTTTATATTTTTCAACTAAATAAGAAAGAGCTATTTTCATCTCATCTGGTCTGAACGGTATAAAATTTCCAACGTTGCCTTTTGTACCTCCAAATTTTTTTAGAGTTTCAACTATCTCATCAACTATACCACCGACAATTTTTTCAGATCCATCATATGTGTAAACTCCAAGAATAGATACAACATAACTATTTGTCCAGTTCCCTCCAAGCATAGGGTTTCGTTCTATTATCGCAGTTTTTAATCCATTTTTTGCACCAGATAGTGCAGCACCAATACCTGCTGGTCCACCACCCACAACCACTAAATCATAAGAGTCCATAAAATCCACAAGATTAATTTTAAATATTAATTTTTATTATTTATCAAAAATTTTTATTATTTGGTGGTATAATATAGGATAATTAACTAGTTATTAAAATCTAGTAAATATAAAATACATAATACATTTTTGGTATAAATATCTCTAAAATTAATAATATGTATTTTTAAGCTTATACTGTAAAATCAATAAAGAAAATTATATAGTGGTGTTGATATGAATAATTGGATGAAACTTCTTCCATATTGGTTTTTGTTGTTTACAATAGGTTTTGGTTGGTTTGTACTTGCACCCCTTGTACCTATTTTAAGCACGTCGTTAGGTGTTGGGACAGAATCAATACTTCTTTTAGTTAGTATGTATGGATATACTATGGTAGTACTTGGTCTTTTGGCTGGATGGATATCAGCTAAATTTACAGTAAAAACTGCCATATATGTTGCTGCAGTACTTTCAATTATAGGTTTAATAGGTAGAAGCCTATTTATAACAAATTATACAGGTTTCCTTATATTCCAGATAATAGCCGCAGCTGCATACCCATTAGCACTTGCACCTGTTGGAAGTGTAGCTGATTCAATATATAAAGAGCACGCACATTCAATAGTAGGAATAAGTGTGGGAATACTTTTCTTCGGTTTGGCATTAGGTGCATTCTTTGCATCAAGTATAGCAGCAGCTATAAGTACTGTTGGACTTCTATGGTTTACAGCAGCACTTGCAATAATAGCTGCCATATGGATAATTCCAGGAATAAAAGGATATCCTACAAATTATAAGGGTAAATCACTTAAGGGTGTATTTAAGGTAGGAATGATAAAGAATTGGTGGGTTGGATTTTCCATAGCATCAATGTCAGTTATGTTTGGTGGAATTGCATCCACAATGTTACTTCATTTCCACTTCGCATTAAGTGAAGCCCTTACCTACGGAGGGCTTTTAGGAGGATTAGCATTTTTGGGGTCTGCACTTGGAGCAATAATACTCCCTCCAATATTTGAGAGGTATAACCAGATAAGGACAGGACTTATTTCAACATCTCTTTTGTCCCTTATATCTGTAACACTTCTTGCATACTCATTGGGATTTGGTCCTAATATAGGACTTTTGGTAGCCGCATTCTTCCTTTTTGGATTCTTTGGAAATGCATTCTGGTCAATGGCATTGACATCAACAACAAACTACGTATCAGATCCTGCACAGTCAGGATTTGCAACCTCAATGTATAGTGTTATAACTAACTTAGGGGTAGCATTTGTGCCTGTGTTCTTAGGGCCAGAGTTTGCAGTTGATGCAGCGATTGCTGTTTCAATTGTATTCGTAATAGAATTCATAGCATTCGTATTGTCTCCAATGTTGAAGACAAAGAATGATGAGGAGAGCCCACAGCCACCAAAAGTTGCTGCAGCAACCAAGATTAAAGCAGCAGCAAAGGCCTGATTTTACTTTTTCTTTTTTTATAATATTAATTAAATATTATTTTATTTCTCAGATTTAATACCAATTTGTAATAATTTGATAAATTAAAATTATATGGTGTATTTTGTGGATGATCTAAATTCTTACAGAAAGCAGATAGATGAAGCAGATGAAGGGATAATAAAGTTAATTAAAAAAAGATTTGATATAGTAAAAGCAGTTGGTGAATTCAAAAAAGAGCAAGGAATACCATTGAAGGACAATAGTAGAGAAGATGCACTAAAAATCAAATGGAAGCAAATAGCAGAGCAAAATGGTATAGACGGAGAATTAGGATTAAGTGTAATAACTGATATACTTAAGTTTTCCAAGGAAGAAGAGATGCCAAAGAACAATAGTCGTTTACTAATTATAGGATATGGCAATATGGGAATTGCAATCGCTGGATACTTTCTAAAACATAATTTTGAAAATGTATATTTAACAGGAAGACATGTTGATGAGAATAAGGATAAAATAAAAAGCATAAAAGGCATTCCAATAAACAATCCCAATCCAAAAGATTTTGATGTTATTATAATAACAACACCTCCAGAATCGGTAAATTCTGATTTGGTTGAAAATATATTATCAGAGTCAAAAGGAAAATTGGTTATGGATATTTTCTCTGTTAAAAAAGAAGCATATCAAAAATTGCTGGATTATTCTAAAAAATATGAATTTGAATATGTAAGTGTACACCCACTTTTTGGACCTACTCAATTGACAGATAACAATAAAATCGCCGTTATAAATGATGAAGTTGATGAGAAGGTTTTAACCAAAGCGGAAAATATTTGGTCTTATGCGGGATTTACAACAATTAAGTCAAACTTAGAGGAACATGAAAAATCGATGGCTATAGTCCAGGTACTAAGGATAATTGACTTTGTTGCAATGAAAAATAGTATAGAAGAACTTAAGAAAAGTTTGAATGTAGATTACTCAAAGCTTTCAACTGTAAGTTTTGCAGAAGTTGAAAAATTAATAAACAATATATCAGGTGATTACAGCTTGATAAAAGAGATATTGGATTCTAATACTTACTCTAATGAAGTACTTAATAATTTAATTAAGAATGTTGAAAATTTGAAGTATAAATAAGAATAAAGACAAAAATAATTTATTAGCATAAACATATAAATTTAAAATTTGATAAGATAATGCAAACATACAAGCTGTTTATTAAATTATTCAAGATGGAATATTTTTTTTACTTTACTTATTGCCGCTACTGCTTTATCTATATCTTCTTCATTATTGTATAAATAGAAGCTCATCCTTGATACCGCACCCTTTCTCAATACCTCTGTTACAAGGGGCATTGCACAATGGTGACCAGCACGTATTGCTATGCCTTCACTGTTAAATATTTCAGCTACATCATGTGGATGTGCACCATTTATGCCAAATGAGACAACTCCTGATTTTATTGATGTCTCATCTTTCTTTGGTCCATATATCTCTATATTTTTTATACTTTCTAATGATTCAAGTGCATACTTTACAAGTTTCTCTTCATGCCTGCGTATCTTTTCCATGCCTACAGTATTTAGGTAATCTATTGCTGCACCAAATGCTATCCCTCCTTCTATATTTGAAGTTCCTGCCTCAAATTTCCAAGGTAATGAATTCCAACTATGTGAATACCTTGTAACTGCGTCTATCATATCTCCGCCTCCAAATAAAGGTTCCATTGAACTTAAAATCTCTTCGGTTCCATATAATGCTCCTATTCCTGTAGGTCCTAGCATTTTATGAGCTGAAAGTGCGAAGAAATCGCACCCTATTGATTTTACATTTACAGGAATATGAGGTGCAGATTGTGCCCCATCAACTAATACTACGGATCCATGCTTCTTCGCTTCTTTTGTTATATACTTTACATCATTTATCGTTCCAAGTACATTCGATGCATGTGTAACTGCAACTATCTTTGGGTTTTTCTCTAAATTTTCCTTAAAATTTTCCATATCAAATTTCTCATTATTAGAATCAAGCTTTATGTAATCTAAAATTGCACCTTTTCTTTTTGCAAGCAGCTGCCATGGTACAAGGTTGCTATGGTGCTCCATATCTGATATCAGTATATGGTCCCCTTTTTCAATATTTGTATTTCCCCAGGATAAGGCGACAAGGTTTATCGCTTCAGTTGTATTCCTCACATATACTATATTTCTTACACTATTTGCCCCTATCAAATTTGCAAGCTTTTCCTTTGAATTTGTATATTCTTCAGTAGCACGCTCCGCTATATCATATATTCCTCTGTGTATATTGGCATTATATTCAGAATAATACTTTACTATAGAATCAATTACCTGCTGTGGCTTTTGGGATGTTGCAGCACTATCTAAGTAAACAAGAGGTTTACCACTCATATTAATTTTGAATATTGGAAAATCCTTTTTAATATCTTCTACATTAATTTCATAACCATTTGTCATTTTGCCACCTTAATTGAATATAAATCTATCATTAATGTATATGTAAACTTTTATATGAAAAGTGTGTAAAAATTTTATTAAGGTATAAATTAGTAAGTTTTGTTAAAATCCTATAAATTCTTACAAATTAGGTTAATAATTCACATTTATATAAAGTTTATTTGATGAATAATTGCAGTAAATTAAAAGATATCTTCAATATAAAGCAAGCAAAATATAAGTTAGCTTTTTTAGGGAGCAACTGATTATCAATTAGAATTCATACAAAATTTTTTTAAATACTAATTCAATGAATATATAAATAAAAGTAGTGATATTAGGATTAGTGAAAAATGGAAATACTTATATATTTGTATGAATCATTATATATGTAAGAAATAATTAAAAAGGTGAAAAAATGTTTGGACAATCTGGTGGATAGATAGGTTCATAAATTCTTATAATGTCAATAAAATTTGGTTTATAAGTTAATAATCAGTGGGTTATAATACTATAATTTTTATTTGGTAGGCCCTTTATCCAAATTTTATTTATTACTATCTTAAAATTAAAAGTTATCCTTTTTTTGAATTATATATAATAAAATTAATTAATCAATACCTTATCATTTTATAGATATTTATGAAAAACAATTTAAACCTAACTTTAATATATTCTTATCAATACGCATATGAAATAGTATTTGTTGGGTTCTAATAGTTACTTTAATTATAATTGATAATCCGAATTATCCTATAAATTCAAAATTGGGACAAGAATTAAATATGTAGTTGGACACTGTCCAGCTTGTGATTAAAATGGAACAGGAATTTTATGCCAAATCATTAGTTAAATTAGAATCTAATGATAGATTCTATATGGAAATAAAAGAAGATGGACACATGTTCTTAAGCATAGGTAAAAAAGGTTCTAACAATTATTGGTCTGGAGATGAGAATAATATTTTAGATTTTATAATACGTTTAGATAATTTAGTAGAAATTCCAGATCTTAGTGATAATGAAGAATTTGATTATTCAAATTCATATAACGAACAATTTATGTACTCTTCTTACGAGAGAGAAAAGTTTGATTTTGTAAATGACCAACTTGAGCTAAGGGATGATTTTATAGATGAATTTAATAATAAGAATATTGATTTAAAATCGATTTCTAATTATATTTTAGAATCTATTAAAAATGGCGATGGATTATATGAATTAACTGGTGGAGATGAGATATGGAAAAATATGATATCTGATGTCCTTGACATACTTAATCCATATGAAGGAATTGAATTTGATAATTATTATGAAGGAATACAAAATGATATAATAACCAGTTTGTATGGCAGTTTGTATATATATGACTTTGAAAAGTTAGATGAATTTCTTGAACCTTATAATTTTAGTGAAGACCAGCCAATAATAACAAAAGATGATGAATGGGATGAAAGATTATTTGAACAAGGTACCCATTATATATTCTGCCCAAAAGCTTATGAATTCTTTTCTAGCTACTATAGGCCTAGTCTAAGTGAATACTTCAATGATTTCAAAAAATTTTATCTTTGTGAGCCTCCATACAATAAGATAGAATACAAAGATGAGAATTATCAATATGGAGAATATAGGAAGGTAATCACAAAATTTCTAATCAGCGATAATCCAACAATAGAAGGATTATTTTCCTTAATACATCGTCTTAGACATGATTATTTGTCAAATCCTGAAGAATGCTCTCCTCTTAAATATTACATTTTAGAGCATTATAGCAAACTAGAAGGTGAAAAAGCCAAAAAATTATATTATAAGTATGTTAAAAGAAATAGGGATTTTATAAATAAAGCTATAAATGATAAGGATAAAGAAAAGATACAGGAGATAGTTAAAATGGCATTGCCACTCACCGATGATCAATTAGAATTCGTACAAAAATTTTTAGGATATGAAGATTCCGATCAACTATTAGAAGAATACTACGATGAATATAGATTTACTAGTTAAAGACTATATAAATAAGTTATTTAATTGTCCTTGTTTTTTAATATTGTTTTTGTTGCATCTTCATTATCTTTAATTATTAGATAACTAGCTTTTCTTATTCTATTCATTACTCCAAATCCTATGCCATTTTCCGGAAAAGACTGTATTACACCATATTTGTTCTCATCCTTGTCTAATTTTCTGAAAGCATAGAATAAATTATGGGCCACTTCATATATGTCAAAGCCCAAAATTATTTTATTATATTTAGAGTATTTAGCATTATTTTCATTGCACAGTACTGTAAAAGGCTTTGATTCTTCAGATGATATAAATTTTCTGAATTCACTTTCATTTTCTATCAAAAACAACTTTTTGCTAGGTGCATAATGCCTATATTTCATCCCGGGAGTTAATGCAATTTTTGACTCTTTATATCCTTTTGCTGCTTCATTTATTGCTATTTCGCCAAACAATCTATTCAAATCTTCAACTGAAAAGGCACCTGGCCTCAATAGTTCATATGGCTTTTTAGTAGCATCCAATATGGTTGATTCAACACCATACTTTACACGACCTGCATCAATTATTGCATCCACTCTATCAATTAAATCCTCAATTGCATCCTTTGAATCCACTATTGATGGCTTTGTAGATAAATTTGCACTTGGTGCTGCTATAGGGACTCCAGATTTTTCTATTAATGACAAAGCAATTTTATTATCTGGAAATCTTACGCATACTGTATCCATTCCTGATGTTACAATAGATGGTACAATTTTCTTTTTCTTTAAGAGAAGCGTTAACGGCCCGGGCCATACCTTTTTCATTATTTTTAGCAGATCATCATTTATATAAGCAACATCGTTTACCATATCAAAATTAGATACTGTTACAATTAGAGGATTATCTGCGGGTCTATCTTTTGCTTTGAATATTTTAAGGCAGGCATCCGGATTATATGCGTTTGCACCAAGTCCATATACCGTTTCAGTAGGAAAAACAACAGTGCCCCCATTTCTTATAATATCTGAAGCTTTATCTATAGATTCATCAAAATTATTTTCATTAATTTTTAAAATTAAAGCTGACATACAATATATTTTAGAAAAATAATTTTATTAATTTATTTATTAATTTATTAAACAATTAAATAATTAATCAAAGTAATATTAATTGAATGTGGTTAAATGGAAGAGATCCAAATACAAAAAGAAATCTCTACGGGATTAGTCTATTCTGAAAGATTTGCAATTCAACATAAAGTCAGAACACCTAAAATGATTAAAAAGTTATCTGATGCCAGATTTATTTCAAAATTACACGACAATGATGCAAATTCAAAGGCGGTAGAAGCTGCCTTTGAAATTATTAATGATTTTGATAAGTATACAGATAAAATAATAAAATATTATAATAAAAATCCAAATTTATTAGATATAAAAAATTTAACTTCTATTATTAAAAAAATTAAATTAGAACACAATAAAATGGAATTTTTATTAATGCCAAATCCTGAAATTATAAATCAAGGAATAAATCATATATTATATATTTATGCAAAGCAACATTTTGTGATATCAAAAATATTTTTTAATTTAATTGATAAAATAGATTTAAATGATATTAAAAGAGAAAAAGTTAATAATTTTGATGTAGAACGTTTTAAATTAGGCGTATTTATAGGATTAGAATCAGTTTTAATTACATCTATATTTTCACCTTACGGAAGAGATAATTCTAAATTGATTAATAATTATGGAAAATTAGTTGAAAAATATTCTCACATGATAGCATTAAATTATCCTGATGAATATATAAATGCAACCAATCTTAATAAGCCTCTTATTCAAATTGATATTTACCAGAAGTTAGTTTCTTATATTGAGGCAAACAGAAATGGATGATTATTATTATGATACTACTGTATTTGGTTATTTTGCTTTGACTAGCGATTTTAATAATGAGTATTCCCCAACAAAACATTTAGGCCATTCCTATTCCTTAATTTTTTGTAATGAAAAAGTAATAAATGTATACACCAAAAAGGGTAGATTTAATTATATAAAAGAATTAAATTTTAATAATGTAATTGAGAATATACTAAATATTCATGGGTTCTTTGAAATTGACAATATAAATTTAAATGATATAAATCAAAAATTTTTACAGTTAATGGGCTCACTAAACAGATCAAATATTGATTTACGTACTGAATTTTTAAAATATAATAATAAAAAAATTGATAAGCCTTTGGATGGAATGGATTGGTTACATATTGCAACTGCAGATTTACTTAATTGTAATGTTATATTAACTACAGATACAGGTTTTCAACAACTCAAAATATTAAATAAATACCTTAATCTTGATAACATTAAAAAGATTATAATTTTTAAGCCAGATAAAGAATTACCTAAGGTTAAAGAAATTTTTATATAATTTATAATTCATAACGTATAGATAATTTTTTAAGCTATTTTTTAGCTATGTTTTTTAACTATCTCTTTTATTTCTTTTATGAAATCTGAAATATCATTACGGTTCTTTGCCTGTTCAAATACCTCTTTATCATAATGCATATCAAAGTATGCATATACAAGTATGTTCCTAAGTGTTCTTCTTTTCTTGAATCCTCCCACTACCTCTTTACTCAGAAGATTTTCAAATCTACTTACCAATGACTCTTCACTTCCTGATATACCTAGGTCAATATCTTTATATACATGTAAAAGAACTTCTAATTCAAGATCACTTATCAATTGTAAATATCTCTCTACAGCAGCTTTAATTATACTTTCAGATTTTATATATTTTTCATAATTATTTAGCACTATCTTACCAAGCATTGTGGAATATCACTCTATATCTAAAAGTCTTTTTTCAATACGTTCTTTATCTATCATAATTACACTATTGCTGTATCAAATATTGGTTTTATATCTGACCATTTTTGTATTATTTCTATACTCATACCCTTTAGATCAAAATCCTGTTTTGTATATATTACAACGCATTCACTCAGTACTCTACTCTTCATACCCATTGGCATATCATTGAATACTGAGAAATCGAACCTTGGTGCTTCGGGTACATAACTTTCAAGAATTGAAAGTACTTTAATTCTATCTGATATATTATCAAGTATTACCGCAATATCAATATCATGATAAGGCTCTTTCCTTGCATAACTTCCGAATAAAAGAAGTGCAAGTACTCCTTTTTCATTTAATGAGATTTTTTTAAGTTTCTATATTATACTAGTTATTATATCTTCATTCTCTACCCACATTGCTAAAGCTTCCTCTGCCGCTTTGCTTATTGAGCCTCTACCATAACCAAAGCGTTTCATTGCTAATTTTTTCCACTTTAATCCTAATCTATCATTAATGTAAATTTTAGTATTCATATTAAAGATATTTGGGATAAAGATATTTATATCCTTTTAATATAAAAAATAAAACTTTTATCTCACGTAAAGTTAAATTTAATATTTACCTATTTGGACATTGTCTATTAGGTGGTTGAAGATGTCTGGCAAAAATCCTGCGAATTTTAAGTTATCTAGTCCGGTCAAAGGAGCAGACCTATCAAGTCTGAAATTTGGATTCAAATCCAAGTAAATCCAAAAGTATATATTGATTCTAGTCATCCTACTTATTATGCTCAATAATTTTTGCTTTTTGAATTTACTATGTTTATTGCTGCATCGAGCGCTTTTTCATATTTCTCTTGGTGTTCTGCCAAAAACTTATTTACTAATTCAGTTACAATAACCTTCATATCTCCGCATAGTTGCTGACCGTTGTGTTCTTTGTCTAATACCGCCTCGACTTCTTTTGGGTCTTTGTTAATAAACCTGTAAAGTATACACACTGTGCATAAATCAGGATTCGCGCCAAACTTTCTTTGTTCTGCTACAGTGTTTCTCCCTCCAGTGAATGCCCTCTGCAATAAATATTCAACATCCTTCTTACTTTCCATTAAAGAAATTCCAGATCCTGCTACTCCTTTAGACATTTTCATATCAACGCTTTTTAAAGAAGGCACATGAGAAAGGTATAAAGTCGCAATGGGATCAAATTTATATATCTTTGAAAACCTACTTGCAACATCTCTTGCCAATCTTATAATTGGGTCCTGTTCTATACCTACAGGTATTAAGGTCGGTGCAGGTGAATCCTTGATCTGTGGAAATAATATATCTGATATCTGCAGATACGCAGCAGAAAATTTTCCTAAGCTGTCATGACCCAATGTTGCTTTCATAGTATTTAGGGTTAGCTTTTTCGATATCTCATGTGAAAAAATAAAGAACTTTGTAGGCTGTTTGCTTTGCAGTATGATGTCCTTTTCTGGCACTCCAAGAGCAATTGCGTTTGCTATGTTATTAATCGCATATTCGTCCGCTTGTTTTAAACTTGCAACTTTAGAATCAGGTCTACTAACATAAGCATCTACATCGCTTATTATGAAGTATCCACGTTTAGCATACTTTCTAAAATATACATATGAATCTATTATTGCTTTATGTCCAAAATGAAATGGGCCAGATGGCGAAAAGCCTGTGACTATATTGAACTCTTTTTTTTCCTTTATCGCATCTAAGATAGTCCCAAAGTCCCGTTGACCAAGACAAAGACCATTTCTCAAGAGATGGAAATCACTAAAAGTTCTTTTCATTTCATCATTTATTGGTAAGACTCCAAATTGTGAAAATACCTTACTATATTTGCCTACACTCGCATTTCCCCAAGGATTTTTTCCCTCAGAAAAAGCTGCATCATCTTGAATCTGTGCCATATTCATATACCTCTTAATTAAATTTATTCAAAATATATTTTTCAAATTCCTTCAATACAACTTCCTTTAACTCTTTGCTATTGAACTTGCCATTGTTACTATAATAAGCCTTATAAATCTCATCAAAATCGGAGAAAGTTGGATCAAGATGCTGCCTAGCCAAATTTGTTATCATTGCCAAATCCATAATTGGGTTTGGTTTTTTTTCAGATTTAGAGATCTGCGTTCTCTCAAAATTTGCTTTTATCATATCTAAAGTTGATACTCCAAGTGTAATCCTATTTTTAGAAAAATTACTACTTCCAACCTTGTATGGAGTCAACCCATATTGTTTTACTGAACTTGAACTCATATATTCTCCAAATTGAAGACCAAGCGGATATGTAGGATATAGATATACTCCCCGCAAGCCGTTGCTCTCTATCTTCGGTGCTATAACATTTGCAAGATTATCATACAACTCTTCCCGTGGGGGGCCAATCTTAAAATCTAAATTTAAAATCACTGCTAATTCTTCTATTGAATAGGTATAACCTCTCTCCCTCTCCATTTCTAATCTGTCTTCAGGCACAGTCTTTTCTATTAGCGTGACAAGTTCCTTATCATTTAAAATACTTGATTTAATATTTTTGCAGGTTGCTTCAAATTTGGTGGTTTTGACTAAATCACTCATTAGTACTATATCGTACTTGCAATTGTATATATTTTTTACCTTTTCTACAAAAGTAACTCTTTCCATTGCCAATTTTTTAATTTGATCTATTCGGTCTGGGAAGTTCCTATACATTCCTAAGTCCGCTATCAAAACTATCGGATTAGTCTGTACATTGTATTCCTTTTCTATCAGTTTTGAAAATAAATCTATGAATAAGTAGTATTTCAAACTGTCTATTGGGTTGCCTTTTTCATCAAAAGTTTCTCCATATAATAATTTTACCGGAACTTTAGAGCTCTTTACTCTAGCTATAGTCTTCTCTATTTCATCTGCTGTGGGCCCCTTTACTACCAGCCCCTTTTGGTCTAACAAGCTTATAACATCTATTGAATAGTCATTTTTATGATCTTCAAATACTGTTGTCATATATTTCACTTGATAAAGTATCTACGGAGTTAAAATGTCTGTGACTTCCGCAATCTGTTGGTACCATTTTGTCCTTACGCAACGTAAATTTTCTGGCACTGTACCTGCTTTACTATAATCCCAGAACTTTGTAGCATTATTATATTTCGCCAAGTGATTTTATTAATCTTTTACGTATTTTTTTCTATTTTTTGAATCAATATTTGCGTCCGCTTCATAATCATTCAAAGTTAATTTTAATACATACGCATATACTGCTCTGCATTTAGCTTTCTGCTTTATAAGCATATCTTTTATTCTATATTTGAACTACTCCAAAGCTATTATAATGCAAACAAGTATTTAAAGGTTGCGTCAAGCTAAGTTTTTAAGAAGTTGAATTTTCAAATACTCTTGTACCAATAATAACAAAGGAACGTTCCCTTTTCTTTTCTCTCTGTCATCGTGAAAATTAGTAAATAATAGATCGTCTTCTAGAGAGAATAACCTGCGTTGGCTGTCTTACCAGAATAGGATATAATGGAAATATATGAGCTAAAGAATAAAATATCTGGGTTTTGTGTACGCAAGAATAGTATCAAAAAATAACTGTCATACGTGCAATAAATAGGCACTTGAAACAATTTAATTAATAATCTTTAAGTATTTTGTATTATTAAATAATATAAAATACTTTATTAAAAATACTTTATTAATTATAAAATTTTAAAAAATTAAAAAAAGTATGATTTTGTATGACTATTACGTCAACTGATTTTGTAGGTATAAATTTAAATAATGAATTTATCATGATTAGTCGCATTTATATTAAGTAACTACTTTAAAGTATAATATAAAAGTAATATAAAAAATATTATTTATGTAATATATTACAAATCTTAAATAATTTGTAATGAAATACAAATATTTATAAATTTGTAATACGAAATATAACTATGGAAGATAAAAATATTATGGAGGTATTGAATTCATGGAATCCTTGGAATCATAAATTAGATTTTGGTATAAAGCGTGAGTTTTATTCAAAAAAGATAACGGATTTGATAAAAGAATCTAAAATAAATATAGTAATAGAAACAGGAATAAGGAGAGCTGGAAAATCTTTTATAGCAAAGCAGGTTGCAGAAGCTCTTATTAAAGAGAATACACCAAAAGAAAACATCCTTATAATAAATTTAGAAGACGAAAGGCTAATAAATAGAGATTATTCAACCTTGCTTGAAATATATAATGCATATAGAAAAAACATTAATAAAGACAAAAATTGCATTATAATACTTGATGAAGCACAGGAAGTTGATAGATGGGAGCATTTTGTAAGAGGCTTGACTGAAAAGGAAGAAGCAAAATTTATAATAACCGGTTCTTCATCAAAATTGCTTGATTCAGAATATTCAACATTGCTATCGGGCAGGCATATTGTGTTATATGTCCATCCTTTAAATTTAATTGAATACAAGATATTCACGAATAACAAAAAAGGTATAAAAGATTATATAGAAGAAGGAGGATTTCCTGCCGTAGTTCTATCAGATAATAAAATTGATATAGTTAGAAGCTATTTTGATACTATAATATTGAAAGATGTTATAAGTAGATTCAATATCCATAATAATGATGAACTTATAAGGTTAGCTAGATTTTATATAACTAGCATAGGATCTAGGGTGACATTTAACAGTGCCTCTAATTTTCTTAAAATACCGGTAAAAACTGCGTACAATTTTTCAGTTTATCTTGAAAAATCCTATCTCCTATTTTTTGTGAAAAGATTTTCATTCTCTATAAAATCTCAGGATAATAGCCCTAAAAAGGTCTATACAATAGATAATTCATTCCCTTCAATGCTTGGTGTAAATCCAATAAAGATAAAGGGCAGACTTTTAGAGAATTTGATTGCGTCTACCTTATACTTGATATCAAAGCACATAGAAAATTTCAATTTTTATTATTGGTATGAGAATAATAGGGAAGTTGATTTTGTTATTAAGGATCATCATAATTACAAATTAGTACAAGTTGCTTATTCAATAAATGATGAAAAGACTAAGGAAAGAGAGGTATCAGCTATACTTGATTGTGCTAATAGATTGAATGCTGAAAACTTGTACATAATAACTATGGATTATAGTGGAGAAGAATTAATAAATGGAAGAACAATATCATATGTAAAAGCTGGTAATTGGATAGAGGATATGCTTATAGCTTATGGATTTTGAAATTTATTAACTATATTACATTTCCTTTGCCTATTATATGCTTTAAGCTATCGATTGCATACTTGTGGTTATTGTCTCCATGAAGTGATGCACACGCATTGGCTACAACCTTTGTCTTAAAACCTTCATCAAATAAATCCATTGCTGTTTTAACCACACATACATCAGTATATACTCCGGATAAGTAAACAGTATCAATATTATTTTCCTTAAAAATACCTCTAAGCTCATCAGTAAGTACTGTATAGCCGTTGTGCTTCACTTTCAATTTTCCATCTGCAATTGGTTCCAACTCTTTGAACAATCTTTGTGCTTTTTCAGATTGAAATTTAGGCCAATTCAACTCTGTCTCAAACATTGAATTAGGAACATCTACAAAAAGCGTGAATATCACTTTTCCATCAAAAGTTTTTACTAATTTTACTATATTGTCCACAATAGCTTCCGAGGATTCATGCTTAAATCCATTCTGCATATCTATTACCAATAATGCTTTTCCCATTCCATCATCTTTATTCTGATTTACAAAAATTATAATAATAAAGTATTCCCTGTATAGTTTTTCCATCTGTTATCTTATTCTCTTTTATCATCTTTAGCAATTGTTCAATACTTATCCATTTGGTTGTTATCATTTCATATTTTTCCAAATGCTTTTTCTCTTTCTTAAGATCCTCTGCAAGATAATAATAGTACATCTCTGTGCTTGTACCTGGAGCAGCGTATGCTTTAAAAATTAATTTCATCTTTCCTGCAATATATCCTGTCTCTTCATGAAGCTCTTTCATAGCTAATTCCTTTAATGTTATCTTTCCTTCAAGAAATCCTGCAGGTAATTCATATATCCACTTATCAATATCATGTCTATATTGATGTTCAGTTAATATTTTACCGTTGAGAATTGGTATTATCACTGCAACTGGCTTATGCACTACTGTAGAAGAAATATACTGAGTACCATTAGGCAGTTTTACTTTCTTTTCTATAACATCAAATTTTATGGAATGATATTTTCTCATTGAATCATTTTTATTTTAATATTGAATAATAATTATAATTACGTTAAGATATTTAAATATATAAAAAAAATTGATAATATTATGTGATCATATGGAAAAAAATAAAATTAATATTAATTACTTAACAGATTTAATTAAAAATATGAATAATGATGTATACAAATATAATGAATTACAGACAGTTATAAAAGAGCGTGGAGTTTGGGTAATTAAGAAATTCGGAAAAGAGTTGAAGGATATAAGAATAAAAAATATGAAAGGATATGAAGGTTATCCAGCAGTACAAATATTAGCAGCAATAACACAGTTTTATCCAAAAGTCCAGAAAAAAATTATGAAAACATTCAAAAAAGATTTATTAACTATAAAAAGTGATGAAGGTATAACTTTAGCACATACATTAGCAATGTATGGAAACTGTAAAATGCAAAAAACGCTTATAGAGATTTTTGGAAAAGATATAGCGACAATAGCAGATAATAACGGTATAACTTTAGCACATAATTTAGCAAGACATGGAAAGGGTGAAGTACCCCTAATAATTTTAGATATGTTTAACTATGAGATAGGAACAATAAAGGATAATCACGGTTGGACATTAGCGCATTCATTATTGTTAAATAATTCATCTCCCGATGAAGTATTTGAGAGAGTAATGAAACTATTTGGAAATAAAATTGAAACTATAAAGGATGACATGAATATAACTCTAGCCCATAAAATAGCAAGATATGGAAATGATGAAATACAGAATATGGTTTTGGACATACTTAGAAAAGGAACCGCAACAATAACAGATTATAATGGCCATAGTGTAGCAGATACATTGGCAAGACATGGAGATTATTGGATGCATAAAAGATTACTAAAACTATTTGGAAAAGATATAGAAACTATAAAAGATAAATATGGCTGGACTTTAGCACACACATTAGCAAGATATAGAAATACTGAAATACAGAATATAGTTTTAGATATGCTTGGAGATAAGATACTAACTATAAAAAGTTATAATCCTCTTAGAAGAATATTAAAAGCCCACAGAAAATATCCTGATACACACTTTATACTCAATAATGCTATATATAATGAGGTAAATGATGAAATTTCGGATATTGGTCTGGAAAAAGCTTGGGATAGTATAGGGCAAAGAATTAAAATAAAGAGCTTTAGTGTAGCAGATATATTAAAACAGTGGGGAAATCTTCAAATAAAAGGAAGAGTTAACGAAATAATTAGAAATTATAAAGAAAATCAAAATAAAAATTTAAGGGGAGGATAATAATTTTTAACTTCGTGAATATGAAGTTCCAAACTAATTAACATAGCAGAAGCTCTGTTTGTAAGTACGGAGTAGTTTACTTATCGAATTGCAAAAATATAAATATTACAAATATTACAAAAATAAATACATATTAAGTGATAATACGGAAAAGAGTACTACAAAATATGAGACTAATAAATTGAATGATATGTTAAATTATTTATATAAAGGAAATGCGAGTGTAGAGGAGTTTCCAAATAAAACTGTGCTGTTACACTTTAGTAATTCAGAAAAGGTATCAATAAATAAGGAAGCTCTTTATGATCTCATCAGTGATATGAATAGAAATTATGAAACTGCTGGATACTTGTTAGGTAAATATGATCCTCAAAGTAGGAAAACTCTATTTTCTATATATAAATCCAGTAGGTCAATAATAAATAGGTTTAAAGATTCTGTAGTGATAAATCCAAAATTTGAACAAGATGAGATATCTGGTTATAAACAAATGGGTTTTGATTCTATAATATTTTTGCATTCGCATCCTAATCGTTCTTTTAAGTATTTTTTAGAAGAAAAATTAAATAAAATAGATAATAATACAGCTTTAACTTCCCATAAACTAGAAGCTATAAAAGCTGGTTTTAAAATAGCTTGTGATGGGGTATTATCTAAATATTCCAATACATCCCCAAATTTAGATGCAAAAGAAATAAAGAAAATATTCAAACTTTCCCTGTTTGATGATTTAAATGCTGGCAAACCTGAAAGCTTTTCTATCGTTGAAAATTATAATGAGAATAAAATTCATGAATTATCTAAATTTCTTCGTAAAGGACCTTCTCGTACAATTCAAAAATTAAAATGTGGATTAGATGAATTATTCATGCCTATAGAAGCAAGATTTGGTTTAAAAATAAATAAAAAATTAAGTAATGAGGAAATTAATAAAATATTAAAAGATGTAAACGAATATTTAGATAATACAAAATTGTCATTTGTACATAACAGAATTCATATAGATTATGAATCAAATGAATTTGAAATCATAGTTGATCAGCCACCTAAGTAATTTACAGTTTTTTTGAAAATCAATACAACAAAATAATAAATGACACAATAAATATAATTCACGAAAAATCTAACCAAATCAAATAATTAATAAATTAATTAAATCATTAAATTTTAATCCTTGCCAATAAATTTTTAATAAATTTTATAAAATCTAGAAATTATAATATATTATTAGAATAACTAATATATTATTAGAATTTAGTAATTTATTTTACATGAAAGGCCTAAAGTATAATAAAACTAAAATATAGTTAGAATAACTAATAATATTTAAGAATTATTATAATTTGAAATTTTGCAATTTAAATATTTCATAATTATGAAAAATATAAAGATTGAATGGTTAAAATTTTGCATTCCATAAAAATGAAATAAAAATAGGATCAAACAAAAGTTGTTCTTTCATAATTATGGAAAATATGCCATTTTGGTTAAACAAGTA
>JAKACK010000017.1 GCA_021821445.1 Microcaldota archaeon
ATTCAATTGAACTTTTAGAATCAGTAATAAACTCTTCAATTGAAGATACAGCGAAAGCAATAGAACTTACATCAAAGATGGATGAAAATAAAGGAAAAAATGTAAAATCAGTAGAATTTATAATAGCTGATCAGTGGAAATATGATGCTTATAGAGATTTAAGAAATTCAGGCAACATGTCAAAGGTTATAAATGATGATAAATTTAAAGAAATTGATAAAACCAAGATTTCAAAGTACCTGATGCCACTTATGAAAACAGTTAAATCTTTGAATGACCTTCCTTATAATAGTAAGGATGAATTTGAAACATTTGATACTTCTATAGAATTTATATCTAAAAAACTCGGATTTGATGTTTCAGTGAAGCATGAAAAAGATTCTGATTCAGATAGGGCATTTAGATCTTATCCAGGTAAGCCAAGTATAATAGTACGGTGGAATTGATGCAAAAGATATCCGATAGATATGATTCTTTCATCTTTGATTGGGATGGAACTATTGTGAGCTTAACCCCGATAAGGAAAGCAGATGCGAGATTTGACTTCAAAATTTCTTTTAGAAAGGGTAAGGAGAGGAAAAATAGAAATTTTAGTATAAAAAATGAAGATGTTGAGAGCAATTTATATAAAGTATACCGTAAAAGTATCGGTAGGATAAAGGACGCTGAACATAATTTTAAGAATAGACTTGAAACATTTGCATTAGATATAATACTTAGGTTTGTAAAACCAAGATTACACAATGGAGTTTTAGAGGTATTAAAAGAGCTTGATAAAAAGAATAAAGAGATTGCAGTATTCAGTGATGGCAACTTAAACAGACTTTTAAAGGAGGTTGAAATACTAAAAATTGAAAATTATTTTACCGCAATATTGAGCGCTCAATCGGTTGGAAAATTAAAACCGAATCCACTTGGAATTGAAATTCTGATAAAAAGTATGAATTGTAAAAAGGAGCGTACACTTTATATCGGAGATATGGTTGATGATGTAGATGCTGCAAGAAATGCGGGAATATCAAGTTGTGCTATCGCTGGAGGGTTTAATAGTTATGAAGATCTAAAAAATTCAAATCCTGATTATCTTTTTGGTAGTATGGAGGAATTCGAAAAAAATCTTTAATTTTTTTTCAAATTATAGCGTAACCGGTTAAACGCCATCTTTTATTTATATTCCTCATTATAGCTATTTTTTGCCCCTTATCTGCGCATACAGGATGTTTTAAGGTAACTTCTAGGTTGGCTTTTTTAGCTTTCTCTATATACCCTACAAGTGTTAATGTTCCTATACTCAATATTATAGGCTCGTTAACTGAAAAAGCGTTGTCAGCTACATCATCCCTATTCAATGATTTATAAGTGAATTTTATTGAACTTATAACAGGTGGCAAACTGTCAGGTGCACCCGCTACATTTCCAACAAGCCCATCAGCTTTTGTGAATGCAGGATCCATTGTAGTTGATATTCCTATTAATCCACCTGGAAGTGCTTCTTCTAATTTATCTTCACCATTGTCTATACTTACAATTTTTGTTAATATTGGCTTATAAGATTCACGCTTTTGATTTTGTGTTCTTATACCCGGTCTTATCTCCAATGTGTCACCGAGCTTAAGTTTTCCCCTAACTAAAGTACCTCCTATAACTCCTCCGACAAGATCTTTTATTTTCTTTCCAGGTTTATTCACATCAAAGGATCTGGCTATATACATAAAGGGTTTCATTGATTCGTCAAACTTTGGCCTTGGAAGTTCAACTATCTTTTTAAGAAGTACATCCATATTTATATTCTTAGTTGATACAACAGGTATTATAGGTGCATTTTCTATTACGCTACCTTTTATAAATGCCTTTATCTCATTATAACTTTTCTTTGCTGCTTCCTCTCCAACTATATCTATCTTAGTTTGTACTATTATGACATCTTTTATTCCTAAAAGGTTTATTATCATAAGATGCTCTTTTGTTTGTGGCATTGGGCAGGGTTCATTAGCAGCTATTACGAAAATTATCGCATTAATTATATTTGCACTCGCTATAGCTGTAGCCATCAAAGTTTCGTGTCCAGGTGCATCTAATATTGATATTCTAATCAAAGGTGCTGTTGGCTTTGCACATTTTTCACATTTCTCTTTTATTGTGTAAAGTTTTTCACCTTTTGAATCCTCGCATACTCTTATTATCGTATCAGCATAACCCAGCTTTATAGTCATATTTCTTTTTAAGCTCTCACTATCTCTGTCAGTCCATTGATTGGTAAGTGCTTTTACAAGAGAAGTCTTACCATGGTCTATATGACCTAGTGTTCCTATATTTAATACACTCTGCTTAATAGAATCCAATTTACCACTAATTATTTCTTTTCAGATTCAGCTTCTCCCTCTTTTTCTTTCTTTGGGAAGAAATTATCAGGATTTGAATCTCCATAATCTGTAATTACTGTATTCAATAGTACAGTCCTTTCACCTACACTATTTCCGGATACTGTAATTCTTTTGTACATACCTTTGTGCTTTCCAGAATTTGCAATCTTTCTGAATACCTGTACTTTTATGGCACCATTTACACTCCTATCCATGCCAAATCCACTATCGTCTGATCCTCCGGTTATCTTGAGTTTGCACCCATTTAATCCGAATAAAGAACCATCTACCTCATCTCCTATTCTTCTTCCTAATAATGATGATAGAACTTCATTTCCAACATCCTTCTGTGCCGTCAATCCTGTTTTTGGATCTGAATAAACAACTTTCATTTTACCACTTAAATTTAATTTATTTGAATATTATTTAGAAATATATCAATTAGCAATATGTATTGAAAGAAAATATTTAAATAAGTAATACCTTATAATCACCTGTACATTAATTCAGGTTCCGATTTAAATTTCTGTATACGTTCTGCAAGTTCCTTAGGTACTGTTGGCTTTATCTCTTTCATCGCATACTCAAAATCCTCTTTTGTTACCTTATCTGCTTTCTTTCTTATAGCGTTCATACCTGCCTCACGTACAAGATTCTCAATTTCTGCTCCGGTATAACCTTCAGTTGCTTTTGCAACAATATCAAGATCGACATCTTTTTCAAGTGGCATTTTCTTTGTATGAACTGATATTATTGCTTTTCTAGTCTCTAAATCTGGCATTGGTATATCTATTATTTTATCAAATCTGCCTGGTCTTAACAAAGCAGGGTCTATTATATCAGGTCTATTTGTAGCACCAAGAACTATAACATTCTTCATATCTTTTAAGCCATCCATCTCAGTAAGAAGTGTGTCTACAATTCTTTCAGTTACCAGAGAACCTCCTTCCTCCGAGCCTCCTCTGGTATAACCAATGGAGTCTATTTCATCTATGAATATTATACAAGGTGCTGCCATTTTAGCTTTTCTGAATATCTCACGAACCGCTTTTTCACTTTCCCCAACATATTTGTTTAAAAGCTCAGGGCCTTTTATTGATATAAAGTTTGCTTCTCTTTCCGTTGCAATTGCTTTTGCTAATAGGGTTTTTCCAGTTCCTGGTGGCCCTATTAATAGAGCACCTTTTATCGGTCTTATGCCTATCTTTTCAAATGCTTCTGGATCTTTTATAGGTAATTCTACAGCCTCCTTCAATTCTTGCTTTGCTTTTTCTAGACCACCTATATCTGTCCAGTGAACATTAGGCCTTTCAACGAATACCTCTCTCAACGCACTTGGTTGTATGCTGTTAAAAGCCTCCAAAAAGTCTGAATTTGTTACCTTTAAATTTACTAAAAGCTCATTTGATACTTCATTCTTTTCAAGCACTTCTGGAAGTATTCTACGCAAAGTTGCCATTGCAGACTCTCTAGCTAAAGCTGCTAAATCTGCTCCTGTATATCCGTGTGTTATATTAGCTAACTCATCAAGGTTTACATCTTTTGAAGTTGGCATATTTCTGGTGTGTATCTGAAGAATTTCCTTCCTTGCATTTCTATCGGGTACTCCTATTTCTATTTCTCTATCAAATCTACCAGGTCTTCTTAAAGCTGCATCAATAGCATCAGGTCTGTTTGTAGCACCTATCACAATAACTTGTCCTCTAGATCCCATACCATCCATTAAGGTTAATAACTGTGATACCATTCTCCTTTCAACCTCATTTGTAGCTTCCTCTCTTTTTGGCGCGATGGCATCTATTTCATCCATAAATATTATTGTTGGCGATTTTTCTTTCGCTTCTTCAAACATACTCCTAAGTCTTTCTTCACTCTCTCCAACATACTTGCTGACCAATTCCGGTCCAGATATATTTATGAAGTTTGCATCACTTTCGTTTGCTACCGCTTTTGCTAATAGAGTTTTTCCAGTTCCTGGTGCCCCATAAAGAAGTACTCCTTTAGGTGGTTCTATACCTAATTTTTCAAAAAGTTCAGGATATCTGATAGGCAGTTCAACCATTTCTCTTATCTTTTGAATTTCGCCCTTTAATCCACCTATATCCTCATAATGAACATCTCCTACTTTTATCGCAGATTCGGATACAGGTTCGCCTTTTATTATTATCTCAGTATTTCTAGTTACTCTTACAACTCCTCTGGGATTTACTTGTGCAACAACGAACTTGAACACATATCTGAACATAGGTATGGGAATTATATCTCCTTTTACTAGGGGTTTATTTTCAAGTTTATTCTTAGCATATATCTCAAAATCATTAGGTAATTGGGCAGGCTGGTTTGGAGGTGGTGCTATTACAATTTTTGTTGCATCATTAACAACTGCTTTTGATACGAATACCTTATCTCCCAAACCTATACCTATACTCTCCCTTATCCAACCATCAATTCGTATAAAATTTAATCCTTCATCCTCTTGTGGTGCTTGCCAAACTATTGTTGCTGTAGACCTTTTTTTACCTTTTATCTCTATTATGTCTCCAGAGACCACATCTAATAGCTTTCTTGCTTTGGAATCCATTCTAGCAATTCCTCTACCATCATCAGTAACTAATGCACTTGCCACCGTAAGCTCTATACCATCAACCAATATAATCACCAATTAATAGATAATTTAGTTTTATTATTTTTTATACTTTATCTTTTTATTTTGCAACAAGACTACTATATATTATGAGGACTTTAACAATTGAATTTAATTTAATGAAAAAATGTATAATTACAAGTAGGATTTAAAAAATATAAATTAAAAAAGCCGTTCAACCGTATTTGTTGAAATTTTTAGACGCTTGCTGATTTATTTATTCGTCTTCTTCGTCGTCGTCTTCTTCTTCGTCTTCGTCTTCTTCTTCGTCTTCTTCTTCATCTTCTTCGTCGTCGTCTTTCATTTCTGCGGCCATTTTTACACCAAATCTATATCTATTAGAAAGGTATAAAAATCTTCCTATATAGGCAAGTTTTTAAAATAAATAAAAGAAAATTTAAAGAAGATTTAAATAATTAACTTATAATTTTGCATTTTATAATTCTTTCACCCTCTACCACGTAGGTTAGTCTATTAGCTAATAGATAGGTTTTATTTAAATTTATTTAAATTTATTATAATTTGAGTATTTTGAAAGATCTGATATTTGTAAAATTGGGAAGTAGCATTATAGCAGATATAGATAATGAGCGTACCCTGAATATAAAATCCATTTCTAGATCACTAAATGAAATAATATCTGCAAAAATTAAAAATGATTTTAATATTATAATAGGATATGGAAGCGGTTCTTATACGCATATACCTGCATTTAAATATAAACTAAATGAAGGCTTAAAATATAAAGATAGTAGAATAGGTGCTTTGATCGCATGTAATTTGGCAAAGAAACTAAATTTTTTGATAGTTGAAGAAGCGATTAAATTAGGTATTGAATTATGCCCTTTTTCTCCATCTAGTTTTGCTTACGCGGATAATGATATATTAATAGAAGGTGAAATGAATAATATAGATAAGGCAATAGATTCAGGTTTTATACCTATAGTTTATGGGGATGTTTTATTTGACAAAACAAAAGGTATTACTATAGCTTCAACTGAAAAAGTATTATCGTTTATGGCACATTATTTTAAACCTAATAGGATCATAATTGCAACAGATGTAGATGGAGTTTTTACATCCAACCCAATGCTTGATACAACTGCTAAGATAATAAAAGATATAGATAATAGTAATATAGATGACGTTTTAGGTAATATAAAAAATGAGGCGAATAAACCTTATGATGTTACAGGAGGTATGAAAACAGAGGTTTCAGATTTATATAATATGGTTAAAGATGTTACAATAGAATCAGATCACAAATGTGAAGGTTATATAATAAATGGTAATAGAGAGGGAATTCTAAATAGAACTTTGCTTGGTGATGATATATTCACATCTACAAAAATTAAGTATATTAAGTAGATAGAAAAATTTATTTTAGTCTGATTTTAAAATTTTTAATTTTTTTAAGAAGAAGTTAATATTTATATAAACAGTTCCGCATGCGAAAGAATCGCATGCGGGGTGGATATGGTGTGGTGTTAAAAACACGCGCATATGTATATGATATAAAACTACTATTTAAAGCTTTCTATAAATATCAAATTAATTTTGTTTTAATATATTATAAAAATAGCTATTTATTAATATTATACCTAATTTATTTGATTTTACTCTCAGTAAATTTATAATTTTGTTAGAAAAATTTTAACGAAAGCTTTAAATATAGATTATTAATTAAGTTGGTCTAAGAGATGTTTTGTAATCTCTTTACCTAAAATAACACTAACTTTTTCTGGATTTGATCTTATATCTGATATGCTTTTTATTCCGTTGTTGAATAGCTTTCTAGCTCTAACCCTACCTATTTGCTCCAACCTAACAAGATCTAATAGTTCATCTTTTATTCCATAACGCAACCTAACACGTGTTTCTATCAATAAATGAGTTGGTTTTTTCATTATTTTTGCAATCTCTATAGCAGAGTATATGAGCCAGTCTGCATTCATATTCTTTGCATATATTGCACCAGGAGTTGTATGATATTTTTTAATTATTGTATCCTCATCAATCTCATTTATCCAATCATTTAGTAGCATTGCAGTACTGAAAGCTGCATCATTATAGTATGAATATTCATCATCTGATATGTATAAATCAGGATTTATGCTTTTATAGTATACAAATTGAGCTTCTGCATCTTCAGTTACTCTTACATAAGGTCTCATTTCAAGGGTATTTGAAATTATATACAGCATATCCATAGTATCTTTTGCTTTTGATATGCTATCATTAAGCCATTTTGCTGATAAAGGATCTATATAAAGTTCGCTTATTCTTTTTCCAATTTTTGTCGCTATAAAATTATTTCCGAGCTTCTCTATAAATCCCCAATCCATCAATGAATCTATAACCTGATTTACAAAAAGGGTTATCTTTGAAGAATTTCCGTACTGGTAACCATAAAACGTACTTTTTAGAAATCCTTCAATTTGATCTTTTGAATTCAGAAAATCTTCTGCTATAAATGATAATATGTGCATTCTCAAAACAGGCATAACACCTAACTTTGATTCTATAGGATCTGGTTCTGATTCAATATACCTCTCATATAAAGGTCTTAAATTATATTTTTCTTTTGCTATTATCAATGCTCTTCCTTCTGTATCATATTTTGGTCTTCCTGCTCTTCCAAAAAGCTGTATAGCCTCATTTACACCCACATATTCATTTCCTCTATCTGTATGTTTATTCAAATCTCTTATCAATACTGTATGAGCGGGAAGATTGACACCCAAACCCAACGTTGTCGTAGCGCATATCGCTTTTATTAAATTTTCTTTAAAGGCATCTTCTATATAAGTTTTCTGCATCCCCAATAATCCTGAATGATGAAATGCGATTCCTTTTCTCATTAAAGATGCGATCTTCTTGCATTGTTCTGTAGGTATCTCAAGTACTTTTTCAACTTTATCTGCAATTAAATTTAATTTATCCTTTTCATCATCAGTTAATGAATTTTCAGTTATTTTAGAAAGCTTTAATGCACCTGCTTCTGCATTTCTCTTAGAGTAATAAAATATGAGCATCTGCTTCTTTTTTTCTAATGTATCTTCAAGGACTCTAGCTTCTGGAATTTTACTACTTCCATCCATTAAATATACATCTTGATTATATCCATCATAATAGTATATTTTATCAGATAATATAACCCCTTTTAAAAGTTTTATAGGTCTATAATCGCTAACCACTAATTTAGCATTTAACCATTTTGAAAGTTCTTCAGGATTTCTTATAGTAGCACTCAATCCTATTATTTGAATTCCTTTGTACATAAGTAGCTTTGATAAAATTACTTCTAAAACAGGACCTCTTGAATAATCATCTATCATGTGTATCTCATCGAATACAACACACCCTACAGAAGATAGCCAATCAATTTTATGTCTGAGCAAACTATCAAATTTTTCTGTTGATACAAAAATCATCTCGTATTCGGATAGCCATAAATCTGCAGAATCTAAATCTCCCATCGAAACCGCAGATTTTATGTATGGGTAATCATGCTTAAATTCAGTAAATTTTTCAGATACAAGAGCTTTCATCGGTCCTATATAAATAGCTTTCTTGCCTTTTGCAAGTATATTATAAACAGATGCCATTTCACCAATTAAAGTTTTTCCGCTTGCAGTGGGAGATGCAACTATTATATTTTCCTGCTGTAATAATCCTTTCTCTATAGCTTCAGCTTGAGGTGGAGTAAATTCCTTTATACCTCTTTCACGCATTGATTCTACCATTTCTCTTGGTGCTATATCCGAAAGATAATCTAAATTCATAGTTATATATTGTAAGTAAGTATATTTGTTTTTATCGTTTTACAACTGTTTATAAAAAATATGTTTTTATCAATTGTTCTTAATTGTTGCTATCTCACTTTTGATTTTTTCTTTAATCTCGTTCATATGCTCTTCTGTATACCTCCTCCTAGGTCCTCTTGGGTATGAGAATTTGTCACCAAAATTTCTAGGAATTATATGTACGTGCAAATGATGCACTAATTGACTTACTATGTTATTGTTAACTACCATTATACCTTCTGATCCAGTTGCTTTCATAACAGCTTCAGATATAAATTTTACATCATCCGCTATACTTTCAAGCACCTCTTTTGGAGCTTCCATCACAGTAACATAATGCTTTTTTGGCACTATAAGTGTATGACCTAAGAATACTGGACTAATATCTAAAAATGCTATAGTATTTTCATCCTCATATACTATATAAGCTTTGCTTTTTTTATCTATAATGTTACAAAAAATACATTCTTCCATTTGTGCACCAATCTCATTTAATATCAAATTTTTCTTTCCAATTTTCATGCAGGTTAATTATAGAAATATTGAAAAGTTCATCTCTTTTAAGTGCTATAAATTTGTCACCTTCTTCATATATGATTTCGTTTATATCTGTTTGTGTATATATTTTTTCTGCACATCTGGTACAATAAGGTTTGAAGGTCTTAAAAATGTAATGCTCTCCATTTTTTGCCCTAACAACTATCATATTAGATCCTTTAGAATCGCTTCTTTTATGACCCTTATTGAATATCATATCGTTTATAGCAGATTCTTCGGCGTGTACTGAATAACATAATTCAAGTCCAATTCCTTTGTGCAAATCATTATTTCTTCTAGGACATTTATCACAAGTGTACCCATAAATTTTTGGTACATAATTATATCCTTCCCCTATTACTTCATCATCCTTAAATATAACTGCACCATAATTAGCCTCTTTGCAATCGCTTTTTTTCAAGAGTTCTATTGCTCTATCGTAATATTTTTTTATAGACTCAGCTTCTTTTTCATCTAAATATCTCATATAATCACAGTTATTATCAGATATTTATTCGGTAGAAACCTATTTTTATATTTCGTGCAAAAGTTGGTTAATAAAGATATTTTAAGATATTTTGAATTTGATTTCTAATATTGCTTATAATTAAAAATTGGTTTTATTTCATTTGAATAATTAGCATTGATCTATTTTTCTATGTGCTTTCTGCTTTATCAAATTTTTCAAGTAAACCTAAAACTATACTTTCAACCAGTGTTTTATTTATACATTCAATTTAATTTAAACTTATATCTTTATTTAAGATCCGTATTCATTTACAGTTTCACTTAAATCTTCAGAAACATCACCTTGCATTGAACTTATAGTGAAATCGGTATTAAGACCTGAATATGAATTAGGTCCAGATCCGCTCCAACCTTGAAATGAATAAGTGTATGTATTGAAGTTGGATGAACTAACTTTCACTGAAGCTCCACAATTTTCCGTATAAGTTGCTTTAGTGCTATAAGTTGATCCACCAGGTGATGCAGTTAATTCAGCAGCACTTTCATAAGTTTGACTAAGTGTAAGTGTATAGGTTTTTGTGTTAAAGTTTGCAGTTTCTGTTATAGGATTTGACATATAAGCTGATCCATTTTCATAATCACCTGGGGCTACTTCTTCAAGTTCAGGTCCACTGTAACAATTGTTACCACTACAAGTCCAATCATTAAAGGATGAACAACTTGAAGTTGAATATGAAAGAGATACATATGTGTATGGAGTTTCCCAATAAACTGAAGATGAAGTTGTTGAACCACCAGGTGATGCAGTTGCTGTTCCTGCACCTGATGGACTTACAGATAGTGTTAATGCAACATCATAGTTTGCGGTTTCTGTGAACGGAGATGTTGGAACTGTCATTGAAAATGATGAAGAACTACTACTATCAGAACCAGTCCAATCTTCAAATTTGTATCCTGTATTGTTAGATTCTGATAATGTAATTGAGGTTCCAG
>JAKACK010000018.1 GCA_021821445.1 Microcaldota archaeon
TAAACTCTTTACTTGTAAGGTTTTTGACATCTTTTACTGTTTCCATTGCATCCAAATATCCTGATCGTGGAATGTAATCTGATAAACGTTTTTCTATATTAATGAGTTTTGGATCTGTGAGCTCTTTGACCTCTTTTATTGTTTCCATTGCATCTATATATCTTTTAGAATTATATCCAAGGCGTTTTAATATATCAAGAAAGTTTGGATCTGTGAGCTCTTTAACTGCACCTGTTTTTTTTATTATGTAATAATATTTATAATGGGATCCACCTTTTAAAGAATCAATAGTGTCTAAAACATCTTGTAATCTTTCATTTGCTTCTTTTGGGTTAAAATTATTTTTAACATAATTAGTAACAATATCAGCGAAATCCTTATCATGTTCAGACAACTGCTTTTGTTTGGATTCGATTTCTTCCTTTAATTGTGCGTTTGGAATGTCTTTATTTTTAAACATTTTATCTACCTTATTAATCACTAATTTATTGATTATTCTTTATTTTTTATTAATATTTATAACTTCTTTTTTAAATTCCTAAAATTTACAGAATTAATTAAATAAAAGTAAATTTATGTTATTAATTAATTCTAAATTTATTTTACCTATATTATTGTATTTTAAAAGCATTAACTAAAATTGAATTTTTTTAGCTTAATACTATTTAATATTATATTTCACAATCTTTAGTGATTTATTATGTCAAAAAGTAATAAACAGATAAGTTTATGGGTTGCTACAGCAGTTGGCTTAGGTGCTATAATAGGTGCAGGTATATTTGTACTTAGTGGAACCGCCATCGCATTGGCTGGAGCAGATTCATTGATAGCTTTTATACTTGTTGGTGTACTCGCTGTAATAATTGCTATGGAATTTGGAGAGTTAGGTTCAATAATGCCACACGCTAAAGGTGCTTCATTTTCTTATACTTATGAGGCTTTTGGTAGTGAATTGGGATTTATAGTTGGTATACTGATGTATTTCAGTTTTGCAACTGCCATTTCTGCAATTGCACTTGGATTTGGATCTTATGCAACGAGTCTTATTGGAGTGACAAGTCATTCAGCATCAGTAATGTTTGCCATATTGCTCATATTCATACTTTCAATAGTTAATATAATAGGAATCAAAAAAGCGGCTAAAGCGGATTCATTTTTGGTTATGATAAAACTTGGCATATTGACATTGTTCATAATTGCTGCAATATTTTTAGCGTATTCAACACATATCTTTTCTGTCTCTAATTTTTCAGTTACAAAATCTACAGGAACAATAGCAGCAATATTTGCGGCTAGCATAGCGGTGTTCTTCGCATACTCGGGATTTCAATCAATATCTACAATTACTTCTGATGTTAAAGGAGGAAGTAAAGCAGCAGGAAAAGCAATAGTTTTATCTGTGGTAATAAGCATGATATTCTACATATTGGTAGTTGTTGCGATGATGGCTATGGTGCCCGCATCAAAATTCACTATTTCAGCAGACCCCCTTTCTTTTGCACTGCAATATGCACATGCACCTTATACATTATTCATTATAGTTAGTGTTGGTGCATTGATAGCTACAACATCAGCAACACTTGCGATGATACTGACATCATCTAGAGTCCTTTATCAGATAAGCGATAATAAGCTTCTTCCCAAAGTTCTGAGAAAATATGATAAGAAAAAAGATGTGGCTGTAAACGGTGTTATAATATCCTCTATAATAGGGGTTGTGATGTTATTTTCAGGAAACATATATATAATAGCGGCGATTAGTAATTTTGGATTGCTTTTATCTTATTTAGTATCCAGTTTTGCACTGATACACTTTAGGAGGAACAACAAGATAGGAGTATTTCGCACACCTTTATACCCTTATTCTGTAATAGCTGGTATAGTACTTTTAGGACTTTTCATAGCAGGGATGCCTAAAGAAGCTCTTGATATAGGAGTTTTATTGATATTGGGACTTCTTATGGCATATTACTTCTTAGTAGAATTCAAAAGAAAAAAGGTTGTAAGAGAGGAAATATTCAAGTAGTTTTAATTCGAAATTTTTATTAGATGCATAAAATTTTTAACACTTTTTTAAATACAAAATTAGATAATAATGATTTAATAGATAAATAAATTTTATGTTAGCTAAAACAGCTTTTGCTGATGTGATGAATCCATGAGGGTTGATACCCTTACACCGACTCTTCTTACCATTATATTATCTTCTATAAGTGGCTTTATAAGTTCGGATGCTTCTGAATAAAGTACATCTGCAGAATCGGTGTAATATGAAAGTGTTTTTGTCTTTATTTTAGTGTTGAAATCAAAATATCTTACCTTTACAGTTATTGATTTATAAAGCTTTTTTGTGCTCCTTATCATATCTGCTGTATCATTTGAAAGCTCCTTAAGTTTTGCCATTATAACTGATGTATCATTGGTATCTTCATTCAAATTCTTTTCTCTCCCAACGGATAATGTTACCCAATCACTCACTATCTTTTCTTCGTCTATTCCATTAGATAAATTATATATTTTAGATCCGTATTCTCCTAGCAATCCAACCAATGCCTGCACATTTGCATTCTTTAAATCCCTTATGTAGTATATATTCAAATTTGCAAGCTTTTCTTCTGTCTTTTTACCAACTCCGGGAATATCTGATACTCTTTTGTAACTTATGAAATCCAAAGTTTCATCAGCTTTTATAAAAAGGAAACCATTTGGTTTTGCTGAATCGCATGCCATCTTTGCAAATGTTTTACCCTTAGCAATCCCAATTGTGCAGGGAAGCTTAAGTTCATTAGATATTTTTCTCTTTATATCTTTGGCTATTTCAACAACTTTAGATTCTTCTAATCCTGTTGTATCAATTGCAGCCTCGTCTATACTCACCATCTCAATTTCAAATCCATATGATTTGAGCATATCGGATATTTCATCTGAAATTTCTTCATAATAATCGTGATCAGCTTTTATGCAATATAAATTAGGATAAAGCTGTAACGCCTTCATAATGGGCATTCCACTATGTATACCAAACTTTCTAGCCGAATAATTAGCAGTTTGCACAACACCTCTGAACTTATCTGCGGATTTAGTAACAACTGCAAAAGGTTTTTCTTTTAAATCTGGATGCCTTAACAATTCACATGATGCGAAGAATGAATCCATATCAATGTATATAATATACCCTTCCTTAGCTGCCATAATAATTATTTAAATTAAAATTTATTAGATTTTTACATTTTTGCGATAAATCTTTATCGGTGATAATTTTGAGAGAACCGGTATTCAATGGATCTTTTTATCCAAAATATAAAGGAGAAATAGAGGAATTTATAGATTCTGCAATTGCAAAGGCGGATATTAAAGAGGATTTATCTGATGCAAAATGTTATGTTGCACCGCATGCAGGATTTATTTATTCTGGTTATACAGCAGCTTATACCTATAAAGCTATGGCATCAAATAATAATTTGAAAGATGTGAATACAATAGTTTTGATTGGCCCAAATCACACAGGTATAGGCACACCTCTTTCTGTATCATTTGAGGATTGGAGAACTCCTTTAGATACTGCAAAAAACGATTTAGAATTTTCAAAAGAATTGGTAAATTATTCTGATAATATTTACCACGATGAATCTGCACATGCGGATGAACATTCTTTGGAAGTACAATTGCCATTTTTGCAAAGGGTTGTTGGAAAAAAGAAATATGTATTCGCATGTATGGGTGATCAAGAGGTTGAAAACAGTGAGCTTTTGAGCAAAGCGATAATAAGTACTGCTCAGAAGTTAAAAAGAAATATAATTGTGCTTGCTAGCTCCGATTTCGATCATTATGAAAAAAGCACTGTAGCTAATAAAAAAGATATGAAACTTGCGGAATACCTAAAAGATATGGATTATATTGGTTTTAACAAAGAAGTTAAAGCTTTAGATGATAGTATATGCGGCTTTGGACCTATAACTGTTGCGCTTCTTTGCTCTAAATATTATGATGCAAAAAACGGAAAGCTGCTCAATTTTTCAAATTCCGGAGATAAAACTGGTGATTATGATCAGGTTGTAGACTATATGTCATGGGTATTTATTTAGTAAGCAACAATCTAAATCAAATAAAGATTTAAAAATATTTGATTGCTAGCTTTTCAATTTTTTAATCCTTTTAGATACTCTATAACCTCGTCTGTATGTACTAAAGGTTTTACTTTTGGGTATGCTTTTAATATTACGCCATCTTTTCCTATTATATAAGTTGATCTAATTGTACCGAAACCCATCATCTTTTTTCCATAAGCCCCATATTTTTTTATCATTTCACTATCTGGATCAGATAGGAGCAAAAATTTCAGATCAAGCTTACTCTTGAATTTATCATGGGATTTGAGATCATCCTTACTAACGCCAACAACTGTTGCGCCTAGTTTCTCTATCTCATCTTTTTTCTCATTAAATTTTTTTGCCTCAATAGTGCATCCAGGAGTATTATCTTTTGGATAAAAATATAGTACTAAATACTTTCCTTTAAATTCACTTAGATTGTGCTTCTTACCATCCGATCCTTCTAATTCAAAATCTGGTGCTTTAGTATTTTCTGATAACATTTTTCCACCAATATATTAGATGATTTAAGTAAATATATAGTTAACTAAAATTAATTTTTATAAATGTAAAAATTAAGCAATACTCTTATGTAAATGTATTAGTTTTATGCCTTATATATAAATTTGATTTTTATCGTATTGCCTTTGTAAAAATAAGATGACTCATTTAAATTCAAAAATTTATAGTATAATTAAATATATTTATTTAAAATAACTAATTGTATGACTAATCACGAGCTGATAATTGGGGATTCATCAAAGATGCCTGAAATAAAAGATGGAAGTATACAATTAGTTGTAACTTCACCTCCTTATTTTAATGCCCCTTTTGATTATAAAAAGCTTTATAAAACTTATGACTCTTACTTGGAAATGTTATCTTCAGTTGCCAGAGAGCTTTATAGAGTCGTTGCAGAAGGTCGTATAGTTGCACTTAATATAGATGATATGCTGGTTGATGGTGAAAAGTTTCCGATAGTTGCTGATGCAACAAAGATATTCTTGCAAACTGGTTTTAGATATAGGGATAGAATAATATGGAAGAAACCTGATGGATATATAAGAATAAGCAGAAGAAGTGGTGTATTATTACAAAATCCATATCCTATGTACTTTTATCCGGATAATTTACTTGAAAGCATATTAATATTCCAAAAAGGGAAATTTGATTATAAATCCATACCAGAGGGGATTAGGGAAAAATCAAAAATAGATATCAAAAATTTTCAAAAACACAATAAAGACTGGTATAGAACTCTTTGGGAAATGACTAATGTATTACCGAATAGTGATTTAGAAAAAGGTATAGCAGCGTTTCCAGAAAATTTACCTTTTAGATTAATAACATTATATTCTTATGTTGGCGAAACTGTGTTAGATCCTTTTGTTGGAAGCGGTACAACTATGAAAGTTGCAAGAGCTCAAAATAGAAATAGCATAGGAATAGAGAAAAATAAAGATTTAGTAGAAGTAATAAAAAAGAAAACGGGTTTTGATGGACAGGATAAATTATTTAATAATAATGATGTATTTAGAATAAAGATAAGATCAAATAAAAAGGTTATTATTAATGAACAACATAACCGCGAAGATAATTAAGGGGATTGCATATAAACCATTGCGGGGTAAAAATCTTAATAGTTATAAATTCAATTCGCTTTCAACTGCACTAAAAGATGCTACCTTTTTTCTTGATATCAATCAACATGATAAATTAGCTGTAAGTTGGTGGGTTTCTGCTAAAAGAACTCGTTCTTATCCATACGCTAGAATTTATGATTCTTTAGGATTTACAGGTAAAAAACTTACCATAATACCAATTATGAAAGATGAAGGTGTAGATGGAGATAGAGATTTTTTGCAATGGGATACTATATCTCTTATGAGTTTACTTGGTGTCTATGTGATAATATCTTATTACAAAGATGCTGAAAAAAGTAAAAGGTATAAAGGTAAGATTAGCAAACAAAAATTTGATGAAAAACAAATTAAAAGAGAGATAAATAAACTTGTCAAATATCAAAGTGATCCGTTACACTGGAATCTTGAACAAATAAATAAAATAAATTTAGTGGGCAAAAAAGCAATAATTTCTTATAAAAGAATTTCTACTACGCTAGGAGTTAAAATGCATTCCTTTGTATTGGCTGAAAAAAGAATAAGTGAATTAATGAAAAATAAAAAGATATTTCTTACAAATTCAAGATTACTTGCACAGGAAGCTCAAAAACGAGAAAGTGGATTTATACATAGATCTGAAAATATTATTAATGGTAAAA
This sequence comes from Microcaldota archaeon, assembly GCA_021821445.1. Lineage (GTDB taxonomy): Archaea > Micrarchaeota > Micrarchaeia > Micrarchaeales > Micrarchaeaceae > Mancarchaeum. Next base: position 6,373 of record JAKACK010000018.1, read on the forward strand.
AAGCAGAATTGACTATTAGCAATTATTTAGGTGGATATTATTATTTTACAGTTGATGAAGCTAGAATTAAATCGGATAGATTATATTTAGTTGAGGCTAAAAATACAGAAGGTCAGAATGAATTACCAAGTATAAATGATATAAAAGACGGATTATTGAAAATGTTATTATTTATTAATTTAGAGAAAGTAAAAATAGGAAAAAAATCTTATAAATCTATACCTGTATTAAAATTAACTAGCAATAACGCAAAGCTCACAGATAAATCCCAAAAATTAGTGATATTACTTAAGAAGGAGGCTATTGAAAATAACTTTAAATTAGAAATTAATGGAAAGTTCATAGTGTGAAATTAATAGATAAATTCACAAACTTTATCTCTTTTATTTTAATATTTAGATTATTTAAGAATAAATTTATAGTTTATATAAAAATGATTATTATATGGAAATGAAAAATTTATTTAAAGCGGAAAAAGGGCTTATAAGAGTGAAACTAGATGTTGACAACAATATTATAAAGAAAGCTTCAATTACCGGTGATTTTTTTATAATACCAGAGATTAATATAAAAGTACTTGAGGAAAGTCTTGAAAATACTGAATTTAACAGGGAAGGAGTTGAAAAGGCAATTGATAAGTTTTACGAAGCTGGTTCTATAACTCCTTTTGTAACAAAGGATGATTTTATATTATCTATAATGGGTGCTAAAAATGACAAAGATAAGACTAATTGAAACTGATTATCCTGATGATCCATACATGAACTTAGCTATGGATGAAGCTATTTTTACAGCAGTAGGAAAAGATAAAGCTCCTGGTACTATTAGATTTTATCAAAACAGAAATGCGGTTATACTTGGATGTTTCCAGCTTGCAGATGAAGAGGTTAATATGGATTTTGCAAAAAAGAACAATATAAAGATTGCAAAAAGATTTACAGGAGGAGGTGCGGTATATCATGATATGGGTGATCTGAATTACTCAATAATACTTAAAGATAATTATGATGTAAAGCTTGATGTAATAAAGATGTTCAAATTAATGATAAAAGGATCTTTAAATGCATTTAAATCAATAGGTATAGATGCTGAAAGCGGTAAGCTAAATGATGTAACAGCTAATGGAAAAAAGATAGTTGGTGCGGCAGGTAGTATTAAATCAAATACTCTTATGTTTCATGCAGCTGCTTTGGTGAATACTAATATTGATATGCTAGCTGATGTTCTAAATGTTCCAAAGATAAAATTAATGGATAAAGGTATTTCAAGCATACACGATAGAGTGATCAACATATCGGATATATCAAAAAACGATATTGAGTCAGTAAAAAACGGAATACTTAATGGATATAAAAAGGAACTTGAATTTGAATATTATAAAGGAGAGTTGAACGATTATGAAAAAGAATTACTAAAAAAACTTTATGATAATAAGTACTCAAAGGATGAATGGAACTTTGGCAAGAATTTCACAGATTATGAAATCTTATGAAATGTTTTAATAAGGATAAATAATCTATAATCTATATCATAAAAGCTTAATTAATTACTGGATCTTGAAAACCTTTTTATTTCCATATCTTTATTAAAAACTACAGATAGTAGATTAACAATTCCCTTGTAGTTATCTAAAAGAATTCTAATATTTTCAATTGGTTGTGATATATCTGAATTATCCTTTGATTTATTATTGTTGTTTTTAATAAATTCAACCTCCTTTTTATAATCCTTTATAAAATCAGCTTTTACAAGGTTTATTATATTTGTTTCAATTTGTTTTTCTTTTTCTGAATTTTTATTATTTTTTGATATTAGAATTTTCATATTTTTAAATAATTTACAAATTGATGTTTGTATTTCCTTTTGATAAATTTTTGGTAACATATTGGATAATGATTTTGCATTATCTGGTAACTCCCCAATTACTTTTATATTTAAATTGCTTTTAGATTTTGATCCCATATAATCATTGTTTATTGAAAATAATTTTGTTAAGATATATATTTAACCATTTTTAAAAATAATATATGCGGTGAATAAAAACAAACAAAATTTATTCTAAATTGAATATGGATATACCATTATATTTAAACTTATTATTTATGGATTTAAAAAAAGTAAATTATATATATTTTATAATCAATATATATTTGGTTATATGGCTAATAAATTTAAAAATACTAAAGGATTGGACAGCACAATTATTCCTTTGACTTCATTTAATGAATCCAAAGTGTTATCAGACAAAAATTATAAAGTTTTAGAAGATAATAAACAAAATAATAAAGTAATAAGATTAAATAATATTGGTATAATAGACTTAATTTATCTAAAGGAAGACAATTTTATTGAATCAACTAAAAATAATAAATATATTTCAGTTGGATTACTTACAAATTTAAAATATAAGGAAAATGGAAAACCTATAATTATATTCTTTAAGAATATAAATAGGGACGCAATTGCTATATTACAAATTAAAAAAGCACTAATGGAAAAACCTATTTGTAAGATAAGCATAAATGTTAAAATTACAAACATAACAGATAATATAAAATCTAAAGATGAATACCCATTCCGTTTGGATGTAAATATGAAAAATTTAGGATTAGCCTTTTTATAGTGGTTTTATGGTAACAAAAAAGAAAAATAATAGTACATCTGATTTAGATATTGAACTTTCAGAATATTTACTTTTACAATGTGAGGAATTTGATGGTGCTATAAAAAATCTTTCAAAAATCAAATTTTATGAAAGAGGGGAGAAAGATTATATAGAGGATATAAAATATGACAATCGGCTTTTCATTGAAACGGATAACAACCCTAAAGAGATATATCGCATAAAAGTAAATACTATAATAAGAGGTATTAATGTATTGCTTAGAACGTATTCAGAAACAGATAAAAAGAATACTGAGAAAATTGATGAAATACATAAATTAATCGAAAAGTATTATGATAAATATCCAAAAGAAGTGGAATCGACATTAAATTCCCATATAACTGTAGGTAAAAGAGTTAATGAAAGTGAAGATTTCTTAGATTATATAGATTCATTTGCTAAAAAGAACAGTAAAGTTGAAATTGATATAGATATTGGTGAAGATTATAAACCGATTTTTGAAGAGGCATTACAGGATAATGCTAATGGAAAGTTTGGGAGAGAAAACTGATTTAGCTTAAAGATTAATAAAAATTAAAAATAAATCAATTTTGAATTAAATTACTATTTCTTCACCTGGAACTCTTCTGAACAATTCTACATCTCCAACATGCTCTGATTTTGTTAAGAATCTTGTTAATCTTTCCATTCCAAATCCTGCTCCAGCAGATGGATATAAGCCTCCTTTGGCTTCACTTAAATACGCTTTATAAACCTCCATATCTAATTTATCCTTACCCATTTTTCTTGTGATAACTTCGTACTCATGCTCACGCTCTCCACCAGATAAAGCTTCACCAAATCCTAATGGATATATTAAATCATAGTTAAGGTAATGACCAGGTTTATCTATATCCTCCTTTTCATAAAATTCTCTTTTATGATCTGTAACCCAGAATGGTTGATCTGATGATTTTGAAACTACTGTTTCCCAATCTTCACCATATTTATCTAATAATTCACCTGATGTATAAACTTTAAATGGTGGCTTAAAATCAAATATTTCTACACCTAATTTTTCAAAAGCCTCTTTTGCTTTTGGATCTGATTTTAATGATTTGCTAAGATAAGCTAAATAATCTTCCATCAATGACATCACATCTTTTGATTTTGCATCCCTAATTTCAAAATCCAACTGCGTGAATTCAAACAGATGTCTTCCACTAGATTTTCTTTCTGCTTTTTCCAACCTTATATTTGGAGATAGAATAAATATTTTTTCAAGCTGTTTAAGCGCAATCTGCTTATGCAATATCATTGAATTCATCGTATAAAGCTTCTGACCATTGTATTCAACTTCTGGAGTCTTTAAAATTGATGAGTTCGGATCAGGTCCTAATGGATCTGTACTCTTTCCAAGAATTACCGGCAATAATTGAATAAATCCCTTTTCATTGAAATAATCAATTGTATGTCTAATTACTTCGCTTGTAACTGCTAATTTCTCAACTAATTTTTCACCACTCATATACACACCATTATTACATTTATTAAAGTGATATAAATATTTATTCAATAAAATCATACAAAATATACAATTTTATTAGAAATGTATATATATAAGATTGAATAAAATACAATTATGGACAGTA
>JAKACK010000001.1:0-67955 GCA_021821445.1 Microcaldota archaeon
GAGCAAACTTGAGCTGCATCAATTAAATACTTTGATCTAAAACCAGTCCCGCATTTTAATAACTCTTCATTAGTAAGTTTAGATATTATCTCAGGGCTTGGAAATGTTTTTATATTGATTCCCGTACCTTTATCAATTGTATCTACTCCATATCTATCTATTATATTTTTTGTTATTTTACGTATCCTTTTCACATTATTAAATTGAGATAGTATAAAGCATACTGTGGTAACCCATGGATCATTCAGGGTTAATCTCATCCCATTGTAAAGATTTACCGCTTTCTCTAAATGTTCATCTGTAACTATTTTTTTATAGTATGTTTTCATATTTTCATTTAATCCAAAAGTTTTTATGACATTATTCAACTTATAATTATCAGAATTGAATAATTTTATTATTCCTTTGTTATTATTTTCCTCATATTTGATGTGTATTAACTCCTTATTATCTACATATTTAAGTTCTTTATCGGATAAAAGGTCTCCATAAAAAGTTATTGGCTGGGCACTTTCAAAAGTATATTTGAGATTGAATAATTTTACAGGTATTATGGTGGTATTATCCTCCGTCTTTGTATATTTTATACTTTTCATAATCTCATTTAGTTATTTCATCAATTTTTACTCTTTCCTGTATCCCATCCATTATGTCCCTTACAGTTACTGTCTCATCTTCTAATGTTTGATAATCTATGGTTATGCTTTTTCCTATCCCCATTTCGTCAGATTTTGCATATCTTTTACCTATACTGCCACTAGAATTGTATAAAACTTCAAAACCTTCTCCATTTAGGTGATTATATATTTCAATAGCTTTTTTAATTAGTTTTTCGTCTTTCTGTAAAGGATATACTGAGTACTTATATGGTTGTATAATATCACTTAAAATAGTTATACCCCAACTCCTCTTTTCATCTTTGTATATACTATTTGTTATTATTGACCAAAAAAGCCTATCTAAACCAAAACTTACTTCTATAACATGTGGTGTTATCTTTTCATTATTATCCAACACACTTATCTCCTTACCTGAAAGATTGCTATGACTTTTTAAATCAAAGTCAGTCCTATATGCATTACCTGCAACTTCTTCATATTTCCCGTTTATTATTATTTCTAAATCTATATTTCCTTTAGAATAGTGTGGCAATTCATCAGGTTCTAACTGCCTATAACGTATTATTTGACTATCTATTCCAAGTTTTTCTAAAAATATTGACTCTTTATATAATAAATATGCAAATAGTTTGTTAGGGATGATATTGTTTTTTATTGCATCTGCTATACTTATTTTTGATGCTTCTGCTCCTTTTTCTTGATCTTCACGTGTTAACATATTTAATTTTTTATCAAATAGGGTTTCATCAATTTCTATATTGTTTATCACTAATTTATCCAAATTTTTAGGATTAAAGAAGTATTCTAATTCCATCTGAGAAAATTCTCTCATACGTATTAACATTTGCCTTGGTGAAATCTCATTTCTAAAAACCTTACCCTCCTGTCCTATACCTATTGGTAGTTTAAAATTGTAAGTTTTATATATTTCTGGAAAATCGACAAATATACCTTGTGCAGTTTCTGGTCTTAAATAACCTGTTATACCGCCTGTTGGACCTATATCTGTTTTCATCATTAGATTAAATGGAGTTATATCTGAAAATGTACCTTTACATTTAGGACATACTACAGTGTACTCATTAATTAATCTTTGAAGCTCAGTTATATTCATATGCCCTACTGATTTTGCTAAATCTAACTTTTTTTCTTTTTCAAATATTTCTTCTAAAAGCTTATCTGCACGATATGTAGAACCACATTTAGTACACTTTAATATTGGATCTGTAAAAGTCTTTATATGCCCGCTTGCTTGATAAACTTTTTCATATCCAACAATTGTTGTTTCAACTTCTAAATTACCAAGAGATTTAATAAAATAATCTCTCCAAAATTGCTTTATCTTATTTTTTATTCTAAATCCTATAGGACCATAATCATAAAATCCTGCCAATTCTCCATATATCTCAAATGATGGTATGATTATACCCCTCCTTGAAATTAAATTTGTGACTTCATCCATATTTTCTTTTTCCATTTTATAACCCTTAATTAAAATTGTAATTATAATAATAAATTATTTTATTTACACATATATTTATAGTTTGATTTTATATATTGTTATTGAATTTATATTTATAAATTATTCAGGGTTAATTAAATGGAAGATGATTTTGAAGAAATGAGAAAACAGATGCTCAATGAGGTTAAAGATGAAATAAAAAGTGGTTATTCCAATGAGCAGTACACATTGATACAAGCTATGAATGCATATGATGAGGTTATAAGATCATATAATCTTTTCTCTGAAAGACTTAGTGAATGGAGCGGTATTTATTATCCAGGTATAAGAGTACAAAGCGCAAATTCTTTAGCAAGTTTAATCAAAATATTTAATAATTCGAAAGAGATAAGTGTAGATTCAATAGACTCTGTAATAAACGATAGGGGAAAATCTGAATCCTTATACAATATATTTACAAATTCTAGAATGAGAAAAGATTTAAATGCAGAAGAATCTGCGATAATCGAAAATTACTGTGATATGATAAAATCAACTTATAAAAGCTTGAATGAACTCGAGGAATATATAAATAATACATCTAAAAGATTATTACCTAATGTAACTTATCTTACGAATGGGATAATTGCTGCGGAACTTCTGAATAAAGCAGGTTCTATTGAAAAATTATCAATTATGCCATCAAGTACTGTACAGTTGCTTGGAGCTGAAAATGCTTTATTTAAACACATTAAATTTGGGAGTAAACCACCTAAATATGGGTTGTTATTCAAACTACCTGATGTTAATACAGCTAGAAAAGATCTAAAGGGTAGAATCGCCAGAGTTTATGCAAACAAGATAACTATTGCTATAAAAGCGGATGTTTATACTAAAAATTTTATAGGGGAAAAATTAAAAGATGATTTGGAGAACAGTATAAAACGTATTACTGCATTACCAGTTAAACCAAAGAAAACAAATTATAACAGCTTTAAAAGTGATAAACATTTCAAAAATAATAGGATTAATAATAATAGAATAGGGAATAATAAGCATGAGAATATTCATCACAGATCAGATAACAATAAACCTAATTGGCACAATAAAAATAAATCAAAAAATAAATTTAGTAATAAAAATTTTAAAAAGCATAATTAATTTACATTTAGTCTATTTTTTCTTTTCTTTTATCAATACTTTATACATAATACCACTTACCCCCTGAAATAACCCACCAATTATAAATGGTAGAGGAAGAGATATATCCATAAGATAACCACTTAAACCTGAACTAAGTTGTGCCATTCTACTTGATACTCCATTGAAACTTGTTGCTGAACCATAATCTTCCCTATCTATTCCTCTTACATTTAGAGCGGATCTATTTGGACTCCCAAATCCTGCAAAGATTGATCTTAATAAATACATAAATCCTGCTATTATGATTGTGGGAGATAATGCCATTGCTATTAGTAAAAATCCACTTAGTGATCGGGTAATTGCAGACACATTTAATACATTGAAATGGCCAAAAGATCTTGATGATAAATATGAACTTAATGCAGTTGTAAGATAAGAAACTCCGAATATTATACCTACGGTACCAGCACCTGTTTTATACATCAGTTCAATCCACAATGGTAACATAGGTATTGAGACCCCCATACCTATACCAGAAACAACATTTATAATCATTATTTTTGATATATAATTGAAACTTTGCTTCTTCATAACTTTTGAAGTTTTCTTAGGCCTTTTAGTCTCCTTTATAAAGATTATACTTATAAGGGATATAAACATCAGTATATCAGCAACTAGAAAAAGATATCTGTAAGCCATAATAGTTCCAACATATTTAGACAATAGTACTTCAGAAGCTAGCATTATAGAACCAAAAATTGAAAAAAATGATGTTATCATAGTAAGTGTACTTAATTTTTTCACACGGATAGATTCATTTTCATAATTGCTAGCTACCAATGCGGTTAAACCTGGTGAGAATAAACCTCTCATACCACCAGCACCCCCACTCAAACCAGTAATTATCATAGCTAATATTATAAAATCTATATTACTAGATAAAAAAAGGATTGCAGCCCCTACAACAGGAAGAGCTTCTGCTATTAATAAGCTGTATTTGTAACCATGCCTATCTCCGAACATTCCTAATAATAGAGCTTCAACAACCGTTACTAACATTATGGTTGCTATTATTATTCCTATATTGATAAGATTTAATTTTAGAATTTTTAAGTATAAAGGAAAAGCTAGAACCATATATATTATACCAATACTTCTACTAGCTCTTGAGTACTCAAGGAATTTAAATGAACTCTCTACATTCAAATTTACTACCGGATATTATATTTTAAAAAGATATTTATTTTATAGATTAAGAAACTTAAATATCTTTGGATTTATTTCTATTACAGATTTAAATGAGAATCAAGAATATTGAATCGCATACCTTTTATTTTATAAAAATTTTATTTATATTTAAGCCTCTTTTTAATAGAAACCTTTAAATATTTATATCAATATTAAATATTGTCATGATTGTATCATGATTGTTACATGATTGATTATTGAATCATTCATGATAAAAGCATTGGTGGAAAAATGCGTTCAAAAAAAGAAATTGAGGACGAAATAAGTAGTATACGTAATCAATTAAAAACAATTAATTCCACCGAAATAAAAAAAACATATAAAAATGAAGAATCTAATAATTCTGAAGAATTCTCCTCTTTATTTAAATATATTTTAGATGAAAACAAAAAAACAACTTTGGTACTAGACACAATCCTTCAGAGGCTTGATAAGCTTGAATCAGATTTAAATGATATGTATGCTGATGATGAAGAGGAAGAAGAAGAAGAAGAGGAACCTATAAAACAACCGATAAAAAGTAATTATATTGAAGAACCAAAAAAAGAGATCTTATTGGCTGATACAGATGTTAAAATATTGCAGATACTTCAGTTATCTGAAAATGGAATGTCATCTGCGGATGAGATTAGTAAAAAAATGAATTATAAAGGAAAAAATGCTGCTTCCGCTAGATTAAACAAACTTTATAAAATCGGATTGGTAGATAGATATCAATTAGGTCACAAAGTTTATTACAAATATGATGCTGGCAAGACGACCAATACCCTAATTGTTTCACCTCCACAGTATTGAGGGACCTAAAAAGGTCCCTCCTATTTTTAGGGGTATTTTGGTATTTATTAAAAAATTATACAGGATATGACTTATATATTAAAGAAAAAGATAAAAAAATCTAATCAGTTAGATTTTTCTTGATTGTTTGTTTCTGCCTTTTTTGTATTTATATTTTCGTATTCTTCTATTACGTTTATATCTTTTATTTCTGGCAAATATGTAAATACAGCTGCTAAGGCATTTGCTTTTCCTACAAAATAATCTGCTGATTTTTTGAATTCAGGATTATAATATAATTTTACTTTTTCGTCCTCTATCTCAAGCTTCGAAGGTTTTACTTCGTAAGTTTCAGCTAATCCTTCTATTTTTTCTTTATTATCTTTTAGCTGTTTTACAACTTTAATTTCATATTTTATTTTCTTGCCTGCATCTGGATGATTTCTATCTACTACAACTCTACCCGAGCCTACACTCTTTATAGTTGCAATTGAATTATCAAGGTTTATTTGCATTCCAGGCTTTGGATCTATATTATTTTCTTTAAACTGAGATATCGGCATAACACCAACAAGATTCTCATCTCTTTCTCCAAAAGCATCTTTTGGATCTAATGTAAATGTCTTTGATTCTCCAACATCCATGTTTGTTATCTCTTTTTCTAAACCGGGAACAATTGCATGTGAACCTAAAACTACAAGAGTTGGACCATAATGATTATGCTCATCGTATATATTCTCATTTTTTGCTTTTTCTTCTGATGTTGTTGATAATATATCATTACTTTCTGCATCATATGCGGTATATTCTATTTCTACAAAATCGTTTTCTTTAAAACTCATGTTCTCACGTATTAATAATTTATTTCTAAAAATGTGAAAGTACCTTATATAAATTTGGATTACCCAAACTGTAACAAGATATGTTAATATTGAAAGAAAAAGTATATATACATTTTTACAATAAAATTTTATTGTAAATAAAAATAGCTAAAAATATTATAATAATTAATTATTCACTTGGCGTATGAAAATTAAATGTAGTAGATACGAATTTTTATCTGTATTTATTTTAATTAATTATAAATTTTAATAACACTATTTAATCATTTAAGAATAAATATAAGAATATTAAAAAGAAAACTTATAATAATTTAAAAAATTCATAGGATGATGATAATATGAAAGAAATGCAGAAAAAAATACTGATGTTGATTGTATCTTTAGTTATTGCAGCAACATTTGTTAGTTCTTATTTAAATTCTAATTTTAATTCACCTACTCCAACAACAACTAACATAAAAACAAATTCAAATAGTAGTTTACAACCTGCATTGTTCTTCGGTTCCACAAATGCAATAATTGAAAATTATACAAGTAATCTTATAATATTAAGAGGAAATATGACAAATTCTACTTGGAAAAAAATAAATAATAACCTTACAGTGGATGAGGGAATTGGTACTATATTTGGATTTACATCTAATAGTAGCGCTTATGATGTAAAATTAGATACGAGTTCGCCAGAAAATTTTATTAATAATATGAAAACTAAATTTGGTGATAATATTACATTTAAATCTGATGCTTTAATAAAGCTTTTACCAAATTCTTCTGAAATAGATCCCGGTTATACAGATATAAATATGACTTATACTTCAAAGTATAAACCAATCCCAATTCATTTTTCAAACTCTTCAATTTATAAAATAAATGATATAAAAGTAATTCCGATTAATTCAATTATAAATGTCAATATAACTGCAATGATAAATGATCAGGATATAGCTAAAGAGTATGAATTTAAAATAAACTGATGGTATATTGATTGACAATAATATTGAAGAAATAATCTATGAGTACACAATAAAAAATGCTTATCAGTACAAACAAGCAAATGTTGGGAGTGTTCTAAGCAAGGTTATTTCAAGAGTACCTGATTCTAAAAATAATATCAAAGAACTTAGAGATAGAATTAATGAGGTTGTTTTAAAAGTAAATTCTTTTAGCAGAGAAAAGATAGAATTAGATTATCAAAAGTATAATGATGAATTCAAAAAAGAGTATGAAGAGAAAGTAAAAGCAACTTCAAAACCAAATCTAACAATAGAAGGGGCAGAAAAAGGGAATGTTATAACCAGATTCCCCCCAGAACCTGGTGGTTATATACACATAGGTAACGCAAAACAATGCATATTAAGCGATGAAATTTCTAAAATTTACGAGGGTAAAATATATCTTTATTGGGATGATACAAACCCAGAGAAATGTAAAGAGGAATATGTTGAAAGTATAAAAAAGGATTTAAATTGGTTAGGTATAAAATTTGATAAGGAATATTTTGCAAGTGACAACATAGATGTCATATATAGTTATGGCAAAAAATTGATAAAGGAAGGAAATGCTTATGTATGCACTTGCAGCATAGATGAAATAAATAAGAATAGAATGGATAGATTGGAGTGCAAGGATAGATTTAGATCGCCTGATAAAAATTTAAAATTATTTGAAGATATGATAGATAATAAAATTGATGAAGGTAAGGCAATTGTTCGTTTTAAAGGAGATATGAAATCGGATAATTCTGCTATGAGAGATCCATCCTTATTTAGAATAAAAAAGATACCACATTATAGGAAGGGCACTAAATATGTAGTATGGCCCACATATCATATGAATACACCTGTATTAGATTCTTTAAATGGTATTACAGATGTAATTAGAAGTAAAGAGTATGAAGTCTGGGATAGTGTTGATAAGCTTCTATTATCAAAATTGAATTTAAGAATTCCAAGATTTCATTATGAAGCCAGACTTAATATAGAAGGTACAATAACCCAAAAAAGGGTTATAAGACAATTTATGGCAGACAAGTATATAACAAAATGGGATGATCCTCGTTTAGTCACTATAGCTGCTATGAAAAGACGTGGTATAATGCCACAAGCCATTAGAAATTTTGTATTGAGGTTTGGATTAAGTAAAACAGATACAACAGTAAAAATGAATATGCTACTTGATGAAAATTCAAGAATAATAAATCCAATTGCAAAACATTTGTTATTTGTAGATAATCCTATAAAATTAAGTATAAACGAGCTTGAAAGAGATATAAAAATTAAACTTTTACCACAGAATAATGAAGATAATTCTTATAGAGAGTATAAATTAATAAATGAGATTTATTTAAGCAAAACTGATTTGGATAAACTCACTTTTGGAAAACCAGTTAAACTCAAAGATTTATTTACAATAATTTATGATAAAGATAAAAAATTTGCACACATTGATGAATCTGCAAAATATGAAATTACAATACCTTGGGTACCTACCAATAGACCTTTGAATGCAGATATATTAATTCCTGGGAATATAGTTGATAAAAATGGTAATTATAATGCAGATAGTTTAATTCATAGGAATGGTATTATTGAGCAGTATGCAAAAAACTTAAGTCAAGGTGATATACTTATGCTTGAAAAATATGGGTACTTTATAGTTGATAATATGTCAACCCCTACAAATCAAATAAATTTAATAAAAATTTCTAATTGATTATTTTTTCTGTAATACCGCAAACATATGTAATTTATCAAAAGGGTTTAGATCTATTTTTTCTTTTACTTCATATAAATCCTTTAACTTTTCTAATTCACTTTTAAAAACATCTTTTGGGTTTTTTCCAACATCAATACTTTGAGATTTTATTATGAAATAAGCATATCCTCCTTTTTTAAGAAATCTTGTATTTTTTATAAGAATTCCTGCTTGATCCCTAGCTGAAGCATCTTGATATATTACATCACAACTTTCATCAGGTATTATTTTACTATAATTGTCAACCTCCATAGCATCACTTAAAATTGGTAACATATTATTCCTCAATTCACATACCTCTACTAGATCACGCATGCTTCTTTTTGATATTTCTACACAATAAACTCTACCTGTTCTACTTATTATATCGCTTACATGACTGGGTGTTGTTCCATTTGCTGCTCCTAAATAGAGTACTTTTGATCCAGGCTGAATTTTTACCTCTTTTAGATTATTCAGTATAGCAGCTGCAAGCTTACTTCTATATGGGTTCCACATCCTATATTCTATATCTTTATAAGTTATCAATTCTTCCCCATAAACCTTATGCCCTTTAACAAAATTTTTAGTTACAAGCTTAGTCCCTATTTTATATATATTATCGAATACTTCAGTTATATTTTCATTATTTTGAGCTATTGTATATCCTTCATTATTCATAAAATCACTACATTCTTGAAAATGCTTTAAACTTGTTTATGAAAGATAAAACTAAAAAAATATAAGATTAATTATACAATATAATTCATTATTCATAATATTTAGTGTTTATCATGGTTGAAGATATATTTGTAAGCAAGTTTTTAATGGATATGCTTGAAATTTTAAGGGGTAATGAAAACGTAGAAGAAAATTTCAAAAAATATCTTATTAATATGTTTGGTATTGAAAAAATTGATATTAATTTGTTTAAAAAGAATTCACTACAACAAAGTTCAATTGAAGCTTATGTTTACAATACAAAAAAAGTTTATATAGATAATGAGATAAATGAATATTCTGCATTTCCGGAACTTTTAAATTTTAAAAATATGGGATATTCTAGTTGCCTTATATCTCCTATAAAAGCAAATGAGAAAATTATAGGCGAATTACGCCTTTTTTCAACATCGCCTAATAAATTTACAAGTGATATCTCTAATTTAATAGAACTTAGCACTACATTATTCGGATTAAATTTAGATTATAATTTAGAAATTAAAAAAATAGGTAGAATTACAGATTATTTTGATGCAACTTTTAATTCGGAGGTTCCACACGCAATTATAAATTCTTCTAATGTGGTAGTAAAATTTAACAAAGCTTTCATAAATGTATTTAAAAATTATCCTGAATCTAAGAATATAAATGATATGCTTGGGATTGGATTTACGGAATTATCAGAACTTACTAATGGTAAATATTTAGACGTAAGTTTTGGAAAAAATAACTTTTTTAGGATTTATACTTATAAAATAAGTAGCTCCTTAATATTGATAACTTTAGGTAATCTAAAAAATTATGCTAAATTAAAATCCTTTGGAAAAGTATTGAATCAACAGAAGCTCTTCTCAGTATTTTTATTAGATAATGATTATAAGATTACAGCATTATACGGAAACTTGTATGAAACCTTTGATACTGTAAAAAATTTATTGATTGAAAAGAATATTGAAGAGGTAATTGATGGAGGTATAAAAAAAGAGTTAGAGTCAATTACAGAGGATAGTTTTATATCTGATAAAGATTTAATTTTTCCAAATAGAACAGTTAATTGTAATATTATCATTAGTAAATATGAATTAGGATATGTAATTCTAGCTATAAACAATTCTAATAAAAAAGAGATTTTAGAATTAAATAAATCAATTGCTGATTTTATAAAAACTTCTTCTGATATTATAATGCAAGTAAATGAATTTGGATATATAATTGATTGTAATGAAACTGCTTTAAAAATTTTAGGTTATAACTCAAAAACTGATTTATTGGGAAAAGATATTAAATCTATATATTATGATAACGATTTAGAAATATTGGATACAAATTTTAAATTTGCAAAAGACAATAAACCAGTAGATTCTATAGGTGGAAATATAATAAAGAGAGATGGTTCTATTATACCTATAGATTATTCAATAAGATACATAGATAGTGAGGAAGAATCAGGTTATTTATTTATAATTAGGAATTTAGAAACAACTATGCATTTGAAGGATATTGAGTCTGAATTGCATAAATCGGAATTACAAGCAAAGAGATTTAAAAATGCAAGTGATATGAAATCAGAATTTATATATAATATAACGCACGAGCTAAAAACCCCGTTAACGAACATAAAAGGATTTACTGAATTGATGAAGGAGGGAGAATTCGGAAGTATAACTGATCAACAAATAGAATATCTTAATACAATACTAGAGGAATCTGATAGACTGATGTTAATTATATCACAAGTATTAGATGCGGCAAAACTTGAAGCAGATAAGGTGAAACTTGATCTTAAAATGGTTAATTTAAAGGAATTATATAATAACCAAACTATAAAATCTTTAGAGGAATCTGCAAAAAATAAAGGTCTTACATTTACATGGGATGTAAGTTATGATATACCAGAGATAGAAGCAGATTTCAATAGGTTAATTCAGGTTTTGGTCAATTTAATAGGGAATTCAATTAAGTTTACAGAAAAGGGAGGTATAACTATAAAAATATTTAAAAAATCAAGAAGGTACGTTCAATTTGAAATATCTGATACAGGTATTGGAATAGGAGAGGATGATAAAAGAAAGATATTTAAAAAATTTTATCAGGCACAAAAGAAAGATTTGATTAAACCAGATGGAACAGGTACAGGTTTAGGCTTGGCTATAACAAAAGATATTATTGCTTTACAAGGAGGAAAAATAAAATTTGATTCAGTACTTGGCAAAGGTACAAAATTTTGGTTTACTCTACCAATAACTCACAGTAGAAAAAAGAATTAAATGTATTATTTTTTAATTAAATTGCTTGATATAAATCATAGATATTTATTTTATTATTGGGTGTAATTTATGCTTGATATATATTGAGTGTTTGGTTCAATACCTAAGGATTCACTTACTGGGTATATATTTAATGTAACATTTGATTTGCTTACGGCTTCTGATTTTATTATTAAATTAGTATATTTACCAGATGTATTTATGTGTACAATAGTCCCGATTGGAAGTTTTATCATTTCAGCTGTACTTGTAAATACTGGTGTATGTACAAGTTCTATAAAAGCCGTTTTTGAACTTGAGTTTATACTATCAAGTTTTATATAGTATTCACTATTGTTTAAATTATATAAAATTCCTCCTGTATAATTTAGACTTATAGTAATATTACCTGATTTAACATTAGTTCTTGTTAATACTATAGCTAAAGCAATTATAACTATTATTATTACAATTCCAGATATTATTTTTGTATTATTGTTTTTCTTTTTGTCTTTTTTATCTGTTGTTTTCTTATTATCTTTTTTTGGTTGATTTTGATTCTCTGTAAATACTTCAGCTTTATTTTTTGTAATTTCTTTTTTAACCATTTAATACACCAATTAATTTAATATTGATACTAAAATATATATTAGTTGCATATTATTTCCAATATTCGATAATTAATTTATACATAGGTTTTATAATTATAATTGTAAATATTAGTGGTGAGCAATTGGTCAATTCTATGGATGAAAGGGGAACAGATAACTTAACTATTTATTCGGATGAGATTTTTTCATTAATAAACAGTAAACAACAGATTGCGTATCATGAAATAAATGATAATTTACATCATAAAATACCTAAAGAAGATTTGGATACAGTTTTAAAAAATTTAGAGTTATCTAAAAAAATTGCATCTCGTAGCAATGGAGGTATACTAACTTATTATTCTTTGTTGGATAAACCGTTAATAAATAAGATTCTTATTGTCGAAGATGATAAAAATATAAATAGATTGATGGCTTTATCAGTTGGAAAAGGTTTTGATATAAGGCAGGTTTATGATGGGGCAATTGCTATAAAAGAGATAAAGAAGGACAAGCCGAATTTAATAATCCTCGACTTAATGCTACCTAATATAGATGGTCTTCAGATATGTCAAATTGTGAAGAGTGACCCTGATTTATCAGATATCACTGTAATATTGGTAAGTGCAATGGACCCTACAAGCAACAGATTTAAAGGTATTAAGTATGGCGCAGATTATTATATTAAAAAACCATTTGATCCTGCTGAGCTAAGATCCCTTGTAACACTCTTCCTTAAGAAAAAAGGTAAACGTTTTGACCCTTTGATAGATCTTCCTGATGAAGATAGGATATCAGAAGAAATAGAAAGATCGTTGAATAAAGGTGAAAAATATAAAATAGGTATACTGAGTATAGAGAACCTTGGTTCTTATGCTAGTAGATTTGGAGAACACTCTGCAATAGTTATACTTAGGTTGATATCACAATTATTACAGGATATAATAAAGAATAAAACACAAAATTTATTTGTAGGTTTCTTAAATAATGAATCATTTGTTATAGCAGGAATGGATGAGGATGTTAATAATACAGTAAAAGAGATAAAAAATGAATTTGCGGCTGTACTTCCATTCATAGTACAGGATGTTGGTTATAAGCAAATAGATTTAAATTTAGATAATCTTTTTGAAACTAATGAAGTTCCTAAATTATCATTAAAATACGAGGAAGCTGAAAAAGAAAAGATAAAAGAGAGAAGAGAACGTATTCTCGAGGATAGAACAGTAAAAGATGAAAATATAAGTTCGTATACTTATGATGAATTACAGAAATTATTTGGTAGGGAAGACTTTGATGTAATAATAACAAGAGATGCTTCAGGTATAAGATTAAGAGTAGGTAAGGTAAATTCGGATGGAAGCAATAAAAAAGACGATGTGTAATAGGAGCAATTATAAATCACAAGCAGCACTAGACTTTATGGTTTCTTATGGTGTTGCATTTTTAGTTATTGCTATAGCTCTATACGTTGTTGCTACCTCAGGTGTTCTGCACCCTTCTTTAGCTGCTGATAAATGTACTCCATCACCAGGATTTGAATGTGTTGATTCAGCAGCGTATACAAATGGTAGCGTTATAATAAAGCTTCTACAGATTACAGGAGGAACAATTAAAATAAATGCGGATGCTTGCTCATATTCACTTAATGGAACAGATGAAGAAATACCAAAATATGGTAATATAAATTTAGTATCTAATACATTATATCCTGTTAATGCCATTCCAAGCACAGTTTATACCGATAATTCAACAATTTTAAATATTGATTGTTATGGTCCCTCAGGAATTGATAAGGGAAGATTAGGATCTACGTTCAGAGGTTATATATTCATAAATTATACCATTGAAGAACCAGGTCTAATTAATAACCACACTGACGAAATGGTAGCGTATTTATCCACTGCATATAAATGAATATATAAAGATTTTGCTATTAATATAAATAAGGATACTTATGAAATTTTTGGTGTTTGCTGTAATAATGATTTTTGCATTATCTATTATGTCTAATTTATCTTTTTCATCTACTCTAGTTACTGAGAATTCAGTTGTTAGTTTAAAGCCCTTTTACGTAAATATGACAGAACCTTATGTATCTACATTATACAATAATAGTACGGTATATTTGGGCAAAGTTGCACCAGGCCAAACTTTTTATATAAAGATATTTTCAGGATCATTAAATTCAAAAAACCAGTTTATAAATTTAGGCTGGAACCAATTAGTTGCTTACGGATTACCTAAAGGTTGGATTATAGATAATTCTTCTTTGTATGACAATTATTTGTCAGTAGAAATAAAAGCAGCGCCAAGTGCAAGTTATGGAATTTATAAATTTAAATTAAAAGCTATAAATTTTGGAAATATGTCTGGTTTGGGGAATTCAATTATAAATTCTGAAATTAATGTTTCAGATAATGTTATTAATGTGACTATGCCTTATAATTTAATAACAACAGACCCTTTTGTTTATAAAAATGTTTATATCATAATAAACAATACAGGAGTTTCAGACAATCCATTTATAATAACTTCAACTGGTCTTCCAGATACGAGCTTTAATGAATCTGTAATAGCAGTACATGGACGTAAATCGGAAATTGCTTATCCAATATATCTCAATACACAGGGTATATATAAATTGAATTTGAGTATAAAATCTGCAACGAGTCCAGAAGTAGAGAGGACTGAACAGATAAAAATAATTGCAAAAAGTAATCCTTATAATAATTATTTATCAGTGGGATCAGGTTCTCCTATATTTCCAATAATATATGCACCTTTAGAAGCAGTAATGTACTTTATAGGTTTATTAATAAAATTAATATAAACAGATAGGTAAATCATAAATTAAAATTTTTAAAGATCTTTATTCCTTTTTCCCTCTAAGAAGTCCTTTAAAGTATCCTATTTCCTCATTATTTTCTGTTTTATTCTTTTCTTTGCTCTCTGTATTCAGATTTTTGTTATTTAAATAACTTTTGTTGATATCATTAAATTTTTTGAGTTCTTCGTTTAACACTTTATGAGTATTCTCCCAGCCTTCAGTAACCTTTTGTGCCTTCTTAAATGATTCGTTGACTCCTGATATCATATTATTTAAATCTAAATCGTTCACTTGTTTTGAATTTTTTTCTTTTTTATTCTTAAATCCCAACATATTATTCACCTTATATAAGATTTATATCATTTAAATATTTAAAGGTTTACCAATAAAAATTTTTAGATTAAAAATTATGAATGCTTACCAATAATAGGGTTTAAAATAATCGTTTTATAATGACTTCAACTGGTCTCCTAGATACAAGTTTTAATGAATTTGTTAGCAGTACAGGGTCTTAAATCAGAAATTGCTTATCCAATATATCTAAATATAATGTTATATAAAGTGAATTTAATTATAAAATCTGCAACGAGTCCAGAAGTAGTGAGAACTGGACAGATAAAAGTAATTGCAAAAAGTAATCCTTATTATAATTACCTTTCTTTAAGATACGTTCTCTAATATTCTCTATAATATATAAACAGTAATGTACTTTATAGATTTATTAATAAAACTAATATAAAATGATAAGTACATTATAAATTAAAATTTTTGAAATCTTTATTACTTTTCAATCTAAGAAGTCCTTTTAGGTAACTTGTTTCCTCATTATTTTCTATTTCAGTTACTGCTTCATTTAGTTTTTGGTAAACTGTTTCATTCAAATCATTTCCCTGTAGTTTTAAATTGTCACACCTTATGTTAAATTCTTCATCTTTAAATTCTGATAATTTTAAAAGAGCCTTATAAGCACCTTTATTCTCAGTGTTTTTTTCTATATCCTTTTTTAAACGTTCACTTAACTTATCCATATTCTCCACGAATGCTTTATCTCCGAATCTATTCTGCAAATAAAGTTTTCTACTTAATTCTTCTGTTATTTTATCTTTTGATAATTCTACTGATATCCCAGCAGCATCGCTAAATGAGTTATTAATTTCAGTGATCTTTTCCTGAACTCTTTTCAAAGTATCATTAATATCATCTTTATTATTTTTGGCCTCAAAAACCATATTATTCACCTTATATGTAATTTATATTTTTTAAATATTTAAGGGTTTGTTTATAGATTTTTAGGAAAAGTTTGATATGTTTATTAAATTAACTTGAATTAAGATTAATTTTATTAAACTAAATCTAATTTTCTAATAAATAATTGGTGTGTTATAGAAATATTTTATATGAAAGTTATGTATATGCATAAAAATTTATTCAATAAAAATTTATTAGGGATTTTATGGTAAAAAATAACACAGATAAAAAAGAAAAAAACAAAGATGAAAATATTAAAGTTAAATTTATCAAAGTGGCTTCAGTATCTGATATTGCTAGATATAATTGTAATTTCGCAAAAAATACCTCATCTATAATATCCATAGAGTATAATGGTAAGTATAGACTGATAGGAGAAGGGGAAAAAATTACTGATACTGCAATATATTATTATTTTGATTCAGATAAAATTTCTGATTATTTAATTTATAGGCCTACGAATAGCAGGGATGTTGGATTTTCAAATTCTATCAATGGTATTGATGGTTACAACAATTACGTTTTTAATATTATAAACGCTCTAAATAATCCTTTCAAAGAAACTGATATCAATACTAAAAATATAAAACAAGTTAAAATTAAAAATTATAAATCATTGATTTTAGGTATTGCAAACAAAAATATTGAAGATAGTAATTTACCAAAATTATACTTATTTAAATCAGGATCAAAATATTTTATAAGTTCTTTTGAATTATTTAATTCTGGGGAAACTCCTATATTTGCTTACTCAGAAATAGATACGAAAGGTTTATCAGACTTACCTAAATTCTTTAAGTATGATTATAATTCCGATATTATAGAAATAAATAATAATCTTTTGCAAGATAATTTAATATACCTGAGAATAATTAATTTATCAGATTCTCTTAATTTTTTCAGGCCCGAATAGCTCAGTGGTAGAGCGACTGACTGTTAATCAGTAGGTCGTAGGTCCGATCCCTACTCCGGGCGCATTTATGCGTACCTAATTTTTTAACTTTTCGTTTATTTATATATCGATTACTACGTCAGTCTTATATTTACCCTTGATATTTTTTATGGATAAATTGTATCTGGATACCCCTTTTACCTCTATTTCAGAATACTTATTAGCTTTCTTAACAGATTCCAATTTCATAATTGCATATATTTTCTTCTTAGTCTTTCTTATTTTGATCTCTATGACCTTATACACAAATACCCCTCTATAATCTGCTATTGAAAGGGTATCTTGAAGTAAATACCAAAGTATATCATATTCAGAATCAGAACCTATAGAGGCCGAATCTTTTATTGTCAATACATAAGTTTTTTTAATTACTGAATTATTTACATCCTTTTTTATTTTATTTATGTCTGCTATAGTATTTGACATTGCCAATACTGAATTCGCTAATACTTCACATAAACTATTTCCATATGCCTCAAATTCAACATCTGCGGTATGTGGCAAATATTTAAATTTCTTGGAATTAATTTTTAATTGTGAGTCGGAAGTTTCAGTGTTAGTGTGATTATTAGTCATGATTTCACCTATATTTTTTAATTTTTTAGCAGCTATCTGTGTTTATATTATAAATTGATAAAATATTCCTTATTTGGATTTAATCAAAATATATATATTTATATTCGTTAATATATTTATAAGTCCTATGAAGAAAAGAGTAACTGCTGATATATGATGATACCCATATCGGCTGAGGGCGATGGTGGAAATTTAATGCTTAAAAATAAATTGTCAGACGGTAAAATATTAGGAATTCTAATTCTACTTGCTAGTTTTTTATTGATTGAATACCCCTCATTGGCATCTACTCCATTTGTAATATCTGATGTAAATCAAGCGAGTTATATAATAGTTGTATTAATAATGCTTCCTCTGACTATCTTAATATCATTAAAAGAGGATATCCACATTAACAGAAATTTGAAAAGTTATATTTTTGGTATATTCATATTTCTATTATATCTTTTGGCATTCGCTTATATTAGAGTTTCATTTTCTTATGGTTTTACGGCATATCGTATTGATGGTATTTTATTGCCGCTAATTTTAATCGCACTTATATCTATAATTTTTGGCATTTCTGAGATTAAAAAATTTAAATTTTTATTGGTATATGCTTTATTCGCTTCACCCATATTATTAATTCCGATATTAAATTATAATTTACATTTCACGTATTTAAATGCAGGAATTGTATTCGCTATCTTAAAGGATATTGGAATACCTGTAAAAGAATCCGGATTAAATATATTTTTAGGAGGTTCGGAAATATCTATTGCATCTACCTGTACAGATATTGGAGCATTTGTATCCCTTGCTATGTTTTTATTACCAATAGCGTACTTTTATTCAGGTAAACTTAAAAATAAGATACTTTGGGTTGTATCCTCTATACTTTTGTTGTTTGTTCTGAATCTGTCAAGAATGCTTTCAATAAGCTTAATATGGGTTTATTATGGTATAGGGAGTGCAACTTCTACATTACATGTTTTTCTTGGAGAGATTTTATTTGATATAACTATAATAGTAATGATAGTGATAGCGTATAAATTTAGATTAAAGATAACAAAAATAGAGGAGGGCACTTATAAAAAATATTATAACTCTATAAAAGCTAATATAAAACCAAGTTATTTTGTTATATTGGTAATAGCAATTATATCTATTTTAGGTTTATTTATGAATTATCCTATAACCCAGGTAAATTCTTATAATGCTTTAGAATTTGTAACTTTAAATAAAACAGTGGCAGATAACATTACAGAATATGGGGTTTTGAGAGATTTGGAAAATATAAATATGACAATAGTATATCTAGGTCAGATGAATTCGAGTAATAGTATTCAACAAAATGATCAGATGTTTGCATTATCAAATTCCACTTTTAAAAGCAATTCTATAATTGATGTAATAGTATACCCTTCTTATAAACCTGTTCCGAATAAGAGATTACTTTTTAATAATACTAAAATTGAAAAAAAGAGTTCATTATTATTGAATAATGGGTTGGTAATAAATTATGATTATGTAATATCGAATGGAACTGTATTTTACACCAATATATTTTCAGTTCCATACAAAGTAAAAAATTCTAATTACATATCGTTAAATTATTTAGTTATAACAACTAAGGATTATAATGGTTGCACGATAAATGATTCTTTATCCAATAGAATTGATTCATTTATTTATAATTTATTAAATGGGAATAAAATATCTGCAAGATATTTGTGTGTAAGTTATAAGCTTGCTGAAGGTAATACCTAATGGATAATGAAAAAGACGCTGGCATAATAATTTATAAATGCGATGAAGGATCTCCAAAATTCTTATTTTTGAAACGAAAAAAAGGATGGTTAGATTTACCTAAAGGACATTTAGAGAGTAACGAAACTATTGAGCAAGCTGCAATTAGGGAAACCTTTGAAGAAACGGGTATAAAAATTATTACCTTAACTGATAAATTTAGGTTTCAGATAAAATATATAATACCAAAAAATTATTTTGGATTTAAATCTGAAAAAACAGTTGATTTCTTTCTGAAAAAAATTGATGATGACCAAATTATTAAAATATCAGATGAACATGTTGGTTATATTTGGCTAAACGAGGATTCTGCAATAAAATTATTAAGTTTTGAAAATCAAATAGAGCTATTGAAAAATGTATCTAATTATATTAAAACTAATAGATTATGCTAATTTGTATTCATAATCTATTTTATATTTCTTATCGACATATGGCGTATAATTATAAATCTTGTACATAACATTTAAATAGGTAATTAATAACCAATTATAATTGAATATTAAATTTTGATTTAATATATAAAACAACTGTGATATATGTGCAAGGATATGAGTTTAACACTGTAAGAAAATCTTGGTTCTATAGCATG
This sequence comes from Microcaldota archaeon, assembly GCA_021821445.1. Taxonomy (GTDB): domain Archaea; phylum Micrarchaeota; class Micrarchaeia; order Micrarchaeales; family Micrarchaeaceae; genus Mancarchaeum. The sequence goes on from JAKACK010000001.1 coordinate 20,344, forward strand.
AGTGTTAACTTTATACATATCCTAAATGGATGCATTGGCATTATTACAGTTAAGACAGTTAATAATTCAGCTTATCATCTGCCTGCATAAATTATTAATATTTTTTTGGTGGTTTATGTGAGGCGGATGATATCTAATGTAGATTTTAATAGGGGGGGTTTAGCTGAAAAGCATCCCAAACTTTCTGAAAAAGAACTTTTAGCGATAGCTGAAATGGGTACAGATAAAATAGACAGTGCATCAAGTTTTGTATCCTATATAAGCGAGATGTACGGGTTACCTAAAAGCTCAATGTGGTATAATCTAAAAAGATTAAAAAAATGCAACTTGGTTGATTTTGCAACAAAAGATGAAAAAGGAAAATCGTTGCATTTAACTGAAGATGGTATTAACATATATAAAAGTATAAAATCTAGGAAAGAAGAGTTAATAGAGAAATTTTCAGAGGAATTTGATGATGATTTGCCTGTAAATGATACTAAATATTATAGAGGTATACCATTTAGTGATGACAGATAACGCTTCTTTTGGATATGGTGTGGGGAGACCAGTAGAAAAATTCTACTGGTCTCTAATATGTTCATTTTTTAATAAAAACAGCTTATGCATGTTACCTCCGTAACTGTATCTTCCATTTTTTCCGTTATTTTTTATAACTCTGTGACATGGTATTATTAGAGGTAATGGATTTTTTCTTAGTGCTGTTCCTACAGCTCGATAAGCATTTGGATTTCCTATCGCTCTTGCTATTTCAGAATAAGATTTTGTTTCTCCTTTTTTTATACTCATCACATAAATTAATACTTTTTTTTTGAAATTCTGTTATATGGTAAATATCTAATAAATGAAGTATGTATTCATTTGATAATATAAGTTTTTTTCTCATAAAGATAAATATAAATACAATAATATATAATTATTAATGGTGAGATTATGGATCCTTCTTCAAAGATATGGTTGGATGGAGAAATTTTGAAATATTCTGATGCTAAAGTACCTATATTGACACACTCATTACAGTATGGAAGTGGTATATTTGAAGGTATAAGGTCATATAAAGGTGAAAATGGTACAACGGGTATATTCCGTTTAGATGAACATATTGATCGTTTTTTTCATACTGCTAGTATTTATTCAATGAAATTGGGTTATTCAAAAGAAGAGTTAAAAAAAGCCATTGTAGATATTTTAAAGGATAATAATCTTGAGGATAGTTATATAAGACCTTTTGCGTTTTATAATGATGATTCAATAGGTATGGCAACTAAAAACAAAAAGATAAGTGTTTTTATAGGGGCAATGCCTTTCGGAGCTTATTTTGCTAATAAAATGGAGGGTATAAGATGTAAAGTTTCATCTTGGAATAGAATAAATTCAACTATTTTACCTGTTCAAGCAAAAGCTAGTGGCAATTATATAAATTCTATAATTGCGAGCAATGAAGCTTATAACTTAGGTTACGATGAAGCTATAATGATATCAAATGGTTATGTTAGTGAAGGACCTGGTGAGAATATATTTATGATAAAAAATAATGAATTAATAACTCCGGCCCCTTCCGATGATATACTTTTAGGTATAACTAGGGATACAATAATTAAATTTGCACCTTCGCTTGGTTATAAAGTAATCGAGCGTAGGATAAGCAGAGCTGAGTTGTACTTAGCAGATGAGGTATTTTTTGCAGGAACTGCTGCAGAGATAACTCCTATAATTGAAGTAGATAATATAAAAATTGGAAATGGGGAAGTAGGAGAAATTACTAAAAAAATAGCTGAAAAATATAATGATATAGTAAGGGGTAAGAATTCCTCTTATTTAAATTCAATCACTTATATAAATTGATTATAACAACTTTAATCTTCCAGTTATTTGGTCTAGATCCTTACTAAACCACGGACCTATACCTAAAGCAGTTTTTGTGTTTGGTGGTACTTCAGTTAATCCTGCATCACTTACAAGTGCGCATGGAACTTTCTTAAATTTAAATGCTTCAAATAACTTAATAAGAGATGTTTCATCAGTAACCTTGAGTACAATTTTTTTCTCTCCTTCTTGCAGCCATTCTTTAACTACAGATTCATCAATATTTAATGCGTTTATATAACTCATCAATGATGCATGAGCAGCTTGTGCTGCTATTTTACCTTTACCCATATTTAAATCAGACCTTATTATTATCACTTGTTTTATTTCGCCACTCCTCAACATATTTGATCACTTTAAATTCAATATAACTAATATTTAATACACATAATTAAGTATTTGATTGGTAAAATATTAGTTAGTGATTAAAATGCTTGAATGTAGTGTATGTCATTCTAAAATATTCTTGTGTGATATTTGTCAGAGAGATTTCAGTGAATTTGGACAGGTATACTGTTACGGGGGAGGTCATTATTGCAGTTATGAATGCGTGAAAAATGCTTCAGGTTTAAGCCTAGAAGAAGCACAAACAGATACAACAGTAGCAACAGCAGAAAATACAAAAGATGATTATTAATTATTTATTTTTTTAAAACGGACCCGGTGGGATTTGAACCCACGACTTAGAGGTTAAAAGCCTCCCACTCTGGCCAAGCTGAGTTACGGGTCCACCTCTTAATCTTAATAAGTTATCATTAGAATTTTAGTATTTAATTTATGATTTATTAGATAAATATTATAAATATTTATAATTGATGCATTTATTTATATAAAAGCTATAAATTAATTTTACATAAACTTTATGATTAATTTATTAGTGGCTTTTATATTTGGATATAAAAAGCAATATATAAATAATATAAAGCTAAAATTAAATAATAAGTTTGTGTTCAGTGCTTTCGTATGTCAAATTTAACGAAAAATGATAAGATAAAAAGTGAAAACGTAAAGCTTATGGTAAAGAAGAGGCATAAATTACCATTATTTATCTATGATTTTAGCAATTATCTTCAAAATCTTTACTTAAATAAAAACTTCTTTGATACTGTTTTAATATTTCTGGCATTTTTATTTATAAATTTGTCTTTTCCTGCATATCCTATATTAATACTTATACCTCTTTTTATAATATTATCTGCAGTTTCTATTTTCCATCCATATGCGGGGTTAATAGCATTTGCAGTTTTATCATTCCCTATTGCAATAATAGAATTTCCATTATTAGCGTGGTTGATGCTTCCAATTATAAGCTTGGTACTAATATTGGGGTATATGCATTATAGATCTATAATCCTACTTTTTATTTTAGTAGTCTTACCATTTTCTCCTTTGGGTTATTTATTAGAAATTCCATTTTTAATATTGACCCCATTAATTATAGGTTTTAAAAGATCTGCAGCAGTTTATGCATTTTCTATTATTTCAATTGTTATACTTTCTGGTATTTTAGGAATTTCTAATACCGGATTTATATTTTATAATCAAACGGTAGCACATAGTCAGATAGTTTCACATTACACCTTGATAGCAAAATACATGGTTATGTCCTCTAATGTTCGTACTTCCATAAACTCATTTATACCTGATTTATCAAAATCTTTGGGATTATTCTCAAGCCCTCTTTTAACTAATAATATTTCAAGTATGTTTGATATTGTTCCTGTTGCTTTAGTAAGTCAGATAACCTACTTATTGGAGATGGTGGTGTTCATTCTAATTGCTTTTATAATTGCATATTTTGCAACTAATATTAGAAGCAAATATAAGGGATCAATATCATCAATATATGGAATAGGATTCCCTATAGTTATAGTAATGTTTTTCATAATTTTTAGTATAAAAACAGTTAGTTTAATGTACATAACTCCTTTTATAAGTTTTATAATCGCACCTTTTGTAATTTATCTATTAGAATTATATGGTATAAATATTGTTGATGCCCTTAATGTAAAGAAAAATGATTTAAGAATGAAATTTGGAGATACTTTTGAAGATCTAAGCACTGGAATGACAAATGAAACATTTGATGATATAGCAGATAGTGAAGCGGTAAAGGAGGAGTTAAAAGAATCTATAATAGCACCTTTAGAACTTAAAGGAATATCAAAAGCTTATAACATGACACCCATTAAAGGAGTTCTTCTATTTGGACCCCCAGGAAATGGAAAAACAAAGCTAATGCGTGCACTTTCTAATGAAATACATGCAGGGTTTTATTATTTAAAAGCGCCTACAATAATATCTGCTTATCCAGGTGAATCTGAAAAAAAGATAAATAATATATTTGAAACTGCAAAGAAAAATGTACCTTGTGTACTTTTTATTGACGAAATAGATAGTATTGCAGCTTCTAGAAAAAGTGAAACTGATGACATACATAAAAATTTGTTATCCCAATTATTAATGGAAATGGACGGGTTTGAAAAATTAGATAAAGTTGTAGTTGTAGCTGCTACAAATATGCCAGATAAACTTGATCCTGCTATATTAAGACCTGGTAGATTGGATAAAGCTATTTATATGCATTTACCTGATTTGAATGGAAGAAAAGAGATATTTTCAATGTATCTAAAAGGTCTTCCATTAGCCCCTGATATAAATATAAATGCTTTGGCTGAAGCTACTCCACGTTATTCTGGCGCTGATATAAAGAGTATTTGTGAAACAGTATCACAAGTTGTAGGAAGTAAAGCGGCAAAAGAACATAAAATATTAGAGATAAATCAGAATGATATAAATGAAATTATAAAGAGGATACACCCTTCAACCACATTTGCAGAAATGGAAGAGTACAATACGTTTGAAATGGACTTTAGAAGAAGCCGTGGTATGGAACCAGTAGAAGAAGCAGATGACAATATAACAATAGATAATGTCGTGGGTCTTTCCGATGCTAAAAACGCAATTGTTGAGGCTATACAAATACCATTAATGCACCCTGATTTAATTAAAAAGTATGATATAAAATCAATAAATGGAGTCCTATTATTTGGACCACCAGGAACTGGAAAAACAATGCTTATGAAGGCAATAAAGGGAGACTTTAAAGGTGTGAATACTTTAGAACTTGATGGAGCAGATGTGGAACGTGAAGGTATTGAAAAAGCAAATCAAACTATAAAGGACCTTTTCTCAAGAGCATTGGACAATAAACCTGCAATAATATTTATAGATGAAATAGATGGGCTTATAAGATCAAGAGACAATTCAAGCGAATATTCTTCACAAATAACAAGTCAGTTATTACAAGAGATGGATGGTATAAGAAAATCAAGTGGAGTAGTAGTTGTAGCTGCTACAAATAGACCAAATGATTTAGATGTTGCATTACTAAGGGCAGGTAGATTTGATAAATTGGTATATGTACCACCACCAAATCCAAAAGAACGTGCAATGATATTTAGGGAATACCTTATAAATACACCATTAGCAGATAATTTTAAGTTTTCAAAGCTTGCGAATGAAACTAGAGGTTTTACTGGTGCTGATATATATGGTATATGTAGAGAGGTAAAGATGAGAGCGCTTGAAAGAGATATAAAAACAGGAAATGATGCTGTAATAAGTTATAAGGATGTTATGAATGTTATAGTTAATACAAAGCCTTCTGCATCTGAAGGATCTCTTAATAGCTACCTTAATTTCCTTTCAAGATATGGAAGAGCCTAAATAACTTAACATAATATATATTAGATTTATTAAAAGCAGGGATAGCAAAGCCCGGCCAAATGCGGTGGGTTTAGGGCCCATTCTCGTAGGAGTTCGTGAGTTCAAATCTCACTCCCTGCACTTTTTAATATGTTAATATATCCTATTTTATAAAATCTTTTTATCTTTGTGTTTATTTTTTTAGAGGTTTATATTTACTTATCTTATTATTATAATTAAAGTTTAATTTTAGATATTATAATAAAGCAGGTTAAATTCTGCCTTTTGATTCGCCGTTAGTTATCCCACTTGAAATTATGTGTGATAACCTTAATCCAGCAATTGCATACTTTAGTAATTGCGAATAATCCTTTTTTGATATATTTGATTGTATATAAACAGAGTATTTTGTATTAAATTCATATTCAGGTAATGATAATAGATAGTTTATTTTTTTATCCACAGGTATTCTGTATTTATCAGAAAAAGTTGTTAATGCATAAATTAATTCATCAGAATGAGGTTCTTTATGTGTAATCGCTAATGTGCCTATATTTAATTTATCTTTTATTTGGTTTATATCAACTAAATTTAATCCTGCTAAAGTTATCCCATCTAAAGTTATAAGTGCTATTTCATTTTTAAATCTGCTTTTACTAATCATATTTATTATTCTTTCTGTAGAATCGTCCCCATTTACAGATACTGTTGATGATAAAACACCTTCTATAGAATTAAACTTAGTTATAACTCCAATAATAAGATTTTCAGTATTAGCTTTAATTTTTCCTCCAGTTATTGATATTATTCTACTCCCGGACTTCATAAATTACACTATAAAAGAATCGTGATAAATTATTTATTTATCAATTTTTTTAATTTTGATAAATCAAGATTAAGCGAATCTAAGGTTTCTTTAAGTACTGTATCGGCTTTTTTAGATTTGGTTTTAATTATTAGGTGAGGTTTTCCGATTTCTGGATGATCCTTTTTAACACCTGCAAAAGATACGTCATCATTTTCCAATAAAGTATTTGCAACTAAATCTGGAAAAGTTAAATCAGGAGATTCAAATTCAATTTCCAACTCATTCTTTTCATTTTTCAAAACTTTAAACTCCATTTTATCACATTTATAAATTTGAACTGAGCGTGGATACCACCTTATTGAAGTCTCCATAACACTCACTGATTATTTTATTTTTTACATGTTTGCAATTATTACATACAAGCATGTGTAATTTCTCATCATAAGACATTATATTTCCGCAACTATCACACAGAGAAAGAACAACACCAAGTTCATTCTCTCCTGTTATATCCAAGGTATATGAATCATCATCATTATACTTTATTCTAGCCAATAATAAATCTCCTGGATTGTAATCTAGGAGGTTAATCCGTTTTGATGTAACATCCCTATCTTCATACTTAGGCTTTGTTATTTTGCCATCTTTTGTTGCAATATAATATTTTTCATTAACTTGTATATTGCTCAAATCTGCGAATAAAACCGATGGTAAAGTATCACTTATTTTACATAAAACCATATTCCCCCTATCGAAACACATTATATCTTTTATTTTTGATTTTACTCCTATTTTACCTCTACTTATCAGTAAGTCTCCAATTAAAAGTGAGTAAATATAATTATTTTCATTGAATGTGCCTTTAGATGGCAAGAATTCTTCTTCAGTAGCCAACTTGTCTCCTGGCATAACAATTTCATTATCTTCCACGAAAAATCACATTTATATTAGTTTTATTAAAATTTAAAAAAGAAAAAAATAGGTTATTCAGATTATCCGAATAATCCTGCTAATCCGCCTGCTGCTTCATCCTCTGATTTTTCTTCAGATTTTTCAGCTTTTGGCTTTTCAGCTTTCTTCTCTGATGGTGCTGCTGCACTTGCTGCTGGCTGTGCCTGCATTGTGCTTGCATTCTCTATTATGCTTTTTATATCAACACCTTTTAATGAAGAAACTACAGATTTTACCTTAGCCTCATCTGGTGTTAGGCCACTTGCCTTTATAACACTAGTTAGATTTTCTTCTGTTACCTCTTTTCCAGCTGCATTAAGCAGCATAGCCGCATATACATATTCCATTTTTTTCACCTTTAAGTATTTTTTTAATATTCAAATAAATTTAATTCATTCTGCTTTTGCATCTGCATTTATAGCATTTGCTGTAGAAGCTGCTATTTCTAGTAACTTCTCTGTTATTCCTGAATCTGGTATTTTTGCACTTACTCCTAATTCCATAGCTTCCAAATAAGCTTTTGTAAGCATAGGTTTTATTGTATATTCATTTACCATTCCTGATTCTAAGCTTAACTGATACGCAGAAATAAATGCATGTGTCATATCATTTGTCAAAGACTCTTTGTTTATACTCAATGCATCCTTGCCAAATTTAAGTTTTTCGTATAATATTGCTGAAGGTAATAATATTGCAGTAAATGGCTTTATATCCAAGGTATGCAATGCTTTTGCAACAGGTGTTGTTATTTGTGCACCTTTTTTAACAAGAACTTTGCTCTTTGATATAACTACCTTTCCTTTATCTATCTTTACATCTATACCTGCACTCTTTAATTCGGTAACTCCTTGACCTGGTTGTAAGGATGTTTCTCCCTCACTTATATTTATATCTTCAGGTGCAACTTGATTTGGTTTTGCTGCTAATTTCATTGAATTGGTACTGAATTTATTATAAATTTCGAAAGGATCTGAATTTGTCAACATTATTGCACATGTCCCATTTAATTCATCTAAAAGCTTTTCAGTCTCTTTGTTTCCTTCAAGTATCCTTTTTAACAAATTCTTCTTTGCAATTATAAGCTTTACCTCTGATTGAAATTTATATCTGGAGGACTGAAGAAGTTTATCGGGTATACTATTTAATGGTATAACACCTATGATTTTATAGTCTTTAATTAAATTTTTTCCGTATTCAACGAATTTCTCTTTTTGATCTTTAGTCATCATATTAAACACCTCATAACAACTTTACTGGAGAACTCATTGTCAATTTGACATATACTGATTTTATATTCTGTCTTCCCACTTTTTTAGCTAAGTTGTCAATTACTGCATCCACATTTTCATCTATTTTCTTAGGTTCCATATCCTCTTTTCCGATTAAGCAATTTACTGTTGGAAGGTATTTTCCTTTTGACTTTATGAATATTGAATTGCTTGAACCTTTTATAATTTCACCAACATTGACTCCGATAAGAGGTCTTGGCATTTTATTTTTAGGTCCTAAAAATTGTCCTAATGCTTTTGCAATTTCTGGCATCATACTAGGTTGTGCCAATAAATTATAGTTTAGTAAATCATTCAGCTTTACTTTGTCCTCTGCTATACCAGTTAAATCAGAACTTCCTATTATCATAGCGCCGTTATTCTTCGCTTCTGAAACCATAGAAGGATCATTTGCAAATACTGCAGTCTTTGTTGTCTTCCCTGTACCATTTGGTAACTTTATTTCTAGATTCAATCTGTTTGCATTCTTTGTGAAATCGACGTTTTTTATATTTACAGATATTTCTACGCTTTGAAGGAACTTACGTTTTCCTTTATTGGATTTCAATAATTCTTCAATTTTCTTTTTTTGTTCTTCTTCCATTTAATCCCTCCTGCAATCTGCAGTAACTACGGGAAAAGTAGTTTATTATATAGTTAAAGATATAATTAAAATATATTTAATTATATTTAACATTATTAAGATAGCAAGAAAATATATTTATATTTTTCTATTTATATTTAATAATTGTAAATGTTTTATTCTAATTTATAATTTTAACAAACAAAAAGTATTAATATTTAAATTATATAATAATTAAACTATATAAGAGGTGCTTATTATAAAAGCAAAAGAATTGAGAAGTCTATCAGACAAAGAATTGAAAACACAGATGGATAGCTTATTGCTAGAAGAAGCAATTGAAAAAAGGAAAATAGCAGCAACAGGAGTATCAAGTAAAGTGGTAAAAATCAGAGATATAAAGAGGACAATTGCACGTATATTGACAATCCTCAATGAGAGAGGTGCAATATAAAAATGACAGAGATCTGCCCAAAATGTGGGCTACCTAAAGAACTTTGTGTTTGTGATGTTTTAGATAAAGAAACTGAAACAAAGATAAAAATTTACAGAAAAAAAGCAAAATATAATAAAGTTATGACTGTTGTAGAAGGAATAGCTCCGAATTCATTAGCGGATACCACTAAAGAGTTAAAAAGATTATTGGCCTGCGGTGGTACATACAAAGATAACCACATAGAATTACAGGGAGATCATAGGGAGGCTACAAAAAAGTTATTGGTTAATTTAGGTTATAAAGATACAGGAATAGATGTTGAATAATAATTCAACAATTTTTTTTATTTTTCAACTACTTTTTTACCAGATTTCATCGGTATAATTTTAAGCTTGGAATCATATTCTTTATACAATTCTTTTCCTTTAAAGTATCTATCTAAAAATATTGCAAGTGCTGAAACCTCACTGTGTGGTTGGTTTGCAATTGCGACATTGTAATCCGCATTTTCATAATACCAAGGTTCAACTTTTTCTGCACCTACTATAATCAATGTATCCTCTTTTCTTATATTATTGAATTTAAAATCTGGAAGATTTATACCATACATTGTTAGATGTACAACTTTACCTCCTTTTTTCTTCCATTCAGATACGAATTTTTTAGGGCTTTTTGTTAGCTCAGCTTTGAAATTCTCATTTCCCCATTTTGAATTTACTTTATTCAATGTGTTTATAACTTTTATATCATTACCTGCAAGTATAAATTGGTCAGCTCCAAAGGTTCTTGAAACTAAACCAACATGTGTTGTTATGCGTTTATCTCTTTTTGGTCTATGTCCTATTCTTAAAACACCTAATTTTGCCATATTTTTCATCTTATCGATTATTATTTTCAAGGTATGCTATTACACATTTAGGTATCTATTTCAGCAATAGATATTTAAATTATTATGTTTTAATATTATATGTATTTTAAGTTAACAGTTATAATTAGGTGCTTATTATGGGAAAATTTCCGATTGCCGATGCGGCATTATCAAAAATAGTAGTTTGCAAGAAATGCAAAGCGAGAAACAAGATTGGAGCTAAGAAATGCAGAAAGTGTGGCTATTCAGAGCTTAGACCTAAAAGAAAGGACGCAAGAGTTAAGAAATGATTAATAATTAAGGTGTAAACTTATGGAAGATTTAACCCCTATCGAACAATCAATTGTAGAAGCCCTAAAAGGATTAGGTGCAACAAAAGATTCCAGTATAAAATCTGTTGAGGACATTACTAAAAAGTGTAGCAGACCTAAAGGCTTAGTTACAAATTCTTTAATCGCTCTGACACAAAAAGGTGTTATAAAAAGAGTAGCAAAGGATAAGACAGCAGGTTATTATTTGGTAGATACCAAGTGATATTATGGAAGAAAAACCGGATAATTATATAGATTTTTCAGTTAAGTACAAAGACTGGATTGCAATAAAAAGGCTAAGTATAACAGATAAGGTGAATCCAGAGGAAGTTGCTTATACATTAGCGAGTATAAATTATTCAATAGATTCAAAAATTTATAAATTTTTAGGAATTGATACTGATAAATTAGATGAACTCTCAAAAGACCTTACAAAAGGTGTAGGTAAAGGTTATCCAGGATTGTCATCTGCAATATCAATGTTAGATGATAAAAAAATAAAAGCGAATATTAAAACTGCATGTAAGACTGATGTAGTAAAACCATTTGCAGAGAGCTATTTAGTTAATAGAATTGCACAAAACTTAAATTTAAACACAAACATAGATTTAAAAAAGATGCAAAAGGCGTTCCCTGATCTTAAAATAAAACTTCCGAAAGGATTTAAAAAATAAATAAATTTTTAATATATTATCGTATTTTTTGCTTTATTGTTTCTGTATTTGCATATTTATTAAGTTCATCAAATAAACTTTTTTCATTTATTGATTCTAATCTGAATATATTGTCTCTTGATATTGGTATATTTGTATCTTTATTAATGTTATTTCTTACATTTAAATAGGTTTTTCCGTCTATCATTTTTTGTTTTGAAAACTCATTTTTAACATTTTGGTTTAAATTGTGTAATATTGATTCACTTAAATTTAATTTTGCATCAAGTACATATGACTCGAATCCACTACCATAAAATGCCATCAATAAGTCCTTATTACGCTCATTCACAGAATTTAGGTTGGTTATATAGCTTATTAAACTCAGTAGTAATGAACCGGTATATATATTTCCAATTTCTTTTGATAATTTTACAGCTTCGTCTACTTTTAATTCCTTTTTAATTGACTGGAATGTATCTGTAGACCTTATTACTTTATTGTATTGGTTATCTGTGTTTTCAAATTGGGTTATACTTTCCATTAATGGCTTAAACCCCCTTTCTAGATCTTCTTCTTTATAGAAACCATTGTTTAGTAGATTTTTGAAATTTTCCTTGCAACTATTTAATTTTTCAATGGCTATTTTATTGTAAGAAAACTGATTAGCTAATTCATTTATTCCGCTTATTATTCCATTTATCTTATTTATATTTTCATCTTCATGTGAAAATCCCACAAAATCTCTGGATCTTTCTGACATTCTATTCTTAATTTCACCCGATAATCCTATAGAATTATTATATAAGCTTTCAAATTTTATTACAAATTTAAATTCATCTTCTAGGTTTTCAAAACCTAAAAGGAAATTCTCTTTAGTATTTATATTATTTAAAGAATTGAATTTTTCTATATCCTTTGATAATTCATTTTTTAATTGAGAATCTGTTCTTGAAATATGTCTTATTAGATATGAAAGCAGTTTTTCAGGGATTTTTGGAAATGGTAAATGGGAGATTAAATCATAATTTTCCAACATTTGTTTATTATTTATGTTTATTTTAGATTTTATTGAGAAATCCTTGAGTGCTTCGAATATTGCAAGAGAATATGCTTCTTCTGAAAATTTACCGAATACAATTGGGTATTTTGCAACCAAACTTAAACCAGATGATGCATAATTATCATCAAAAATTACTTTTATAAAATCAGGGACTTCGTCTGAATAATGTCCTACTTTGTCTGATATCAAAATTCCCTTTTTGCCTTTTTCATATGGTTCTATAAGTACTGCAACTGAACCGAATCCACCAGTTTCATCTGCCGATGTTCCTAATTTATATTCTGCTTTATCTGTTGCAACTACTACTGCTTTTCCTTTTAATCCGTTTACCGCATAATTTGCTATTGCTGAACCCGCAGATGTACAAGCGGATTGGAGATGCATACCAACACTAGGATTCAAATGCTTAATATTATAATTATTCTTGTTGAGCTTATCTATTATTGTATTAGTAAGCCTTACGATTGGATTAACTATACTTTGGGATATGTCATGAGGAGTTTCAGTTGCAACAACAAGATTAGATACTTCTTCTGGATTAACTTTATAGCTCAATATTAATTTTATAATAGCTAATGATGCATTTGTAATTACATCCTCTCCAATAGCAGCCACACTTGTTTTGTTTATTCCTAATCCCTTTACAACTTTATCTGTTTCGTTCTGTACACTCTCTTTGCTAACTATAGAACTTACCTTTTCCATACTTGATATACTGTAGCTCCCTAATGAAAATGAAAGCCCAGTTATTATTATATTTGCATTAAATTCGTTCATGTTATCAATTATAATTAAATTGTAAAGTTTAAATATTGGCTAAGTATCATTAGACATTTGACTATCAAAATTTAGGGTATTCTTGTGTGAAATTGATTTTTAGGTACTGCCATTATAAAAGTTAAAATAAATTTAGATAGAATTATAAAAGGTTAATTTAAATATGATTTAGATGGTATTATGCAAGAGGTTTATATATCTTTAAATAGGGCTGAACAATTAAGAAAATTAGATAAGGAGTTAAAAAGAATAGAAAAAATTTGTAACTGCAAAATAGATATAAAATCTGGTAATGTGGTTGAATTTGATGGAGATGCTTACGGAGAATTTACAGCAAAAAACATAATTTACGCTTTTGGTAGAGGATTTGATATGAAAATTGCTGAAAAGCTACTAAGTGATGATGTTTATTTTAGCTCTTTGAATATAACTGATTATACTAAAAGTATAGATAGGAGAACAGAGATAAGAGCAAGACTTATAGGAAATGAGGGTAGAGCTAAAAAATACATGGAGGACGTTAGCGGAGCTTATATAAGTGTATATGGAGATACTATAAGCTTCATCGGTTCTTTTGAAAGTATTAATGAGGCAGAAACTGCTGCTAAAACACTTCTTGGTGGTGGATCCCATAAATTAGCTTACATTAGGATGGAGGCGGCACACAAAAAGTATAAGGGGCAGACTAAAGGAGGTGACCTGTTAAATGAGTGAAGATGAATTAGAGGCCCAAAATCAAGCAGATGTTATTTTTAATAAATTTAAAGAGCATTCAATAGCAGAATTCTTTAAAAAGAATAAACAGATGCTTGGATATTCAGGTATGGCACATTCAATGGTGACTATAGTACATGAGTACGTTACTAATAGTTTAGATGCATGTGAAGAAGCAGGTATTCTTCCAAACTTGTATGTAAAAATTAGTAATTATGGTAAAAATAAATATGTGATAGAAGTTGCAGATAATGGTCCGGGAATACCAAAGAAATTTATAGGAAAAGCTTTAGCTACAATACTCGCTGGAACTAAATTTAGTAGTTATAAACAGCAACGTGGTCAACAAGGTATAGGTGCTGCTGGATGTACTCTATTTTCTAATATAACTGCTGGAAAACCAATACATGTGAAATCATCGACAGGAAAAGAAGCTTATGAATGTGATATATCAATAAACATAATAACTAATGAACCAGAGATAACAAATTTATCTACACTCGATTTATCAACACCTAAAGGATTGACTGTAAGTGGTACATTTGGAGAGATTATGTATGAAAAGGGTGAAAAGGGAGTATATGAGTATTTGAGGAGAACAGCTCTTACAAATCCACATGCTGAAATAACCTTTATAGATCCTTCAGATGAAAAAAGTATTTTTCCTAGAGCTATAAATGCGATTCCAAAAAAACCAAAAGAGGTAAAGCCGCATCCTTTAGGTTTATCAGTAAATGATTTAATAGAATTTTCACAATTATCCCAAAATAAAAACATATCAGGATTTTTACAATCTTCCTTTACTAGAATAAGTCCTAAAAAAATAGAGGAAATAAGATCAATGTGTGATGTTGATTTAGATAAACAACCTAAGGATTTGACATGGGATGATGCTGAAAAACTTATAGATGTATTTAAAAGGATTAATTGGGTTGCACCTGAATCCTCCTCTATAAGTACTATTGGAAAAAGTCAAATAAAGATAGCGGTAGAGAATATATTGAATCCAGATTATATAACGATAGTTGATAGAAAACCTAAAGTTTTCTATGGTGGAATACCTTTCATAATAGAAGCAGCTATAGCAATTGGTGGTAATTCTGGCAAAAAAAATGATGAAATGGATTACGCAGGAAATGTTATGAGATTTGCAAATAAGGTGCCTCTTCTTTTTGATTCAGGTAGTTGTGCTATAACAGAAGCAGTAAAAAGCATATCTTGGAAACGTTATAGTATTGACATAGAAAAACAACCAATAAGCATAATGGTGAATATGTCATCAATTTATATACCATATTCAGGAGTCGGAAAAGAGTCAATACAACAGGATTCAGATATTGTAAATGAGATCAAATCTGCACTTATGGATTGTGCTAGATCAATGATGCATTATATAAAAGGAAATGAAAGAGATAAAATAGAGCTCACTAAGTACAAAACAGTGATAAGATATGTTGATCATTTATCACAAGATTTAAGCGAAATAAGTGGGATGGACAAGGATATGATAAAAGATAAACTTGTAAAAAATATTCAAAAACATTATTATGGAAAAAGTAATGATGAAGAAAAATCGGTTAATTAATTTCATAATAACATATCATCTAAATGCTCAGTACTAATTAATTTTATTAGACCTGAATAAAGATATATTCTGAATAGATCCATATTTGCTGAAGCTGAATTGTACATTTTTTCTTTGAAATTATAGAGTTCTGTGTCATTTAAAAATACTATGTATGTCTTTGTATCTACTGAAACAGGTAATGATTTGAATTTAGATGTTTCTGAATATATTATTATATAATCACGGCTATCTTTTGTAGCTATAACCATGTCTGCAGATTCATTTTTATCGAGATCTGTAAACGTTATCGCGTGTGTTACCATAAATATTCTCAACTTTTTAAATATCGCAAGATACTTGATATCGTGATTGCTTAATGCAATCCATGACTTTGGAGCATACATATCATCTATATTTATTACGTCCCCATGCTTTACCATTTCATTTAATATCATTTCAACATTGCTTAAAGTTAGATTTACTGCAATATTATTATAACGTATATAATTTGATATTGCATTTCTGAATTCTAATTCAGAAAGAGGCATATAATTCCAATGATAATATGTATTCAACTTATTAAATACACTTAACAATTCTGACTCTTTTATTGTTATCTCGGGTTTTTTACTCTTAGGAAGATTTGATATATCCACATAAAATTCATCCTTATTAACTGGTTTTACAAATACTACCAATATAAAAGCAAATAAAAATACTATTATGGCTTCTATATATTGGGAACTTATATGTAAGGTTGGAGGAACTACAACATTTGTATAATCATGGTTATAAACGTACAGGTTAAAAGTTGAGGATTTTGTTAATTTAGGTGCAGATTTTGGTAAAATATATAAGACTGAACCATTTTTAATCGTACCATTTTGTTTATATTTTCCGTTAACATTTACACTGTAATTCATCCCTGATAATGGAACTCCATTAGATTTTACGCTAAATTTATAGGTATTATTTGAAAGTTCTACCGAGTATAGATTAACAGTTATATTACTTATGGAAAATAGGGCAGATGCATATTCGAATTCATAATTGTTTTTTAATATAGCTATATATTGTCCAGGGGGAAGATTAAATTTGGCATTTTGTATAAGTGAAAAATTACCAGAAGCTTCAAAAGGTGTTAAATATATATCTTTATATCTAGTCATATTCATGTAGTAAATTGTTAAATGAGGTATTATGTTGATTAGTTTAGATGAATTTGTAAATATTGTTATAGCTATAGGATTAGAAGTTCCAGGAATTATCTTACTTGGGATTCCTAAAGTACCTGAAATTTTATAATCTGGTTTAAATGTCATGTATTTATATATTGAATTATTTGTTAGGTTATAAGTTTTGTTTGTATAATAAATTACTCTTACAGTGTAGTTATTTAATTTACTTATGAGTGAATAGTTGTAGGTTATTTTTGAACTGTTTAATAATACACCAAGACTCCCCGAGGCATTTTTTTGTATTCCTATATTGGTTTTGAAAGTGCCTGAAATATAATTTGGTACCCAATAAAGTTGTAGTATTGATTTTGATATGTCCGCAGCAGAATCATTTTGAGATGGCCAAGCTGAAAGATAATTAGAAAATGCTATAATAGCCCCATTATAAACTTTTTCGTAAGTTACAGGTCCATATGGTATACCATTATTAAATGAAAATGTTGAGTTCGTAAAATAAAATTCACCTTTTACGGGGCCTCTTGGACTTGTAGAAAGATAACTAGGCATATTTTTATCAGGCAAAATTATCCCGTTTAATCCAACTAAATTTGAAAAGCTTTTTCCAATATAGATTATATTTGTACCTTTCATTAATATATATGAAAGTATAGATGTATTTGATTCATTATATTTCAAAGCTAAAGCAGGATTCTCTTCTGATAAATTATAAGTATTCATTATATTATAAGGTAATAATCCATTAGGTATTATTAGTATAGAATTATTTGATATGTTTGTAATGTTTGAAATTGATACTATAGATATTTGAGAAGAATTTTTTATCACATTGTAGTTTATCAAATCTTTTTCTATATCTGAAATTTCTGCAGCCATATTTCCGCAATTTATACATTCATCAGTTGTATTCATTATATAGATAGTTTTATAGCTTGGAGGAGGTTCTTCTAATAGTGACTCGTTTACAAATATTGAGCTTACATTGGAACCTTTATAATCAAATAATGTGAAAGGAATAATATATTTTCCATCATTTGAGAATAATAAATTTTGACCAACCAAATATAGACTTTCACTTGGTTTTATATATTTTAAATGAATTGGTGTTACAGTAGGTATTTTTGAAATAAGGCTAGATATATAGATAAAAGTAGCAGCTATAACTGCAATAATTACTACTGCTATGATAATTACCATAATAAATTTTTTATTCATTTAAATATCACTCATCTTTATCCTTCTTAGTCAGCAATTTCATAAATAATTTAGTTATAGGATTTTCACCTTTAGATAATCTTTTCACTATATGGTATACTCTAACATATTTTAAACGTTGATTTATTTTTACATTATATATCATTTTATCCCTTCAATTGCAAATACCCTTCACTAACCATTTTATTCAATATCTGCTCTACTCTTGATAAAGGAATATGATAATTATTTGAGAAGGCATCTAAATCTATAGTTTCGCTATGTCCATCTATCCAATCTTCTATCATTACCATTAATGACTGATCAGAATACTTTTGTAATTCATCTAAATCTGCTTTTAGCTTTTTATTTTCATTAGATAATTCAACAGCGTTAGAGGTAAGTTCTCTGTTTGATTTTTGGAGTTCTACATTTAAACGCCTTATTTCTCTATATTCTCCGAATAATGAATCGTAATTATTGAAAAGGGAGCTATAACTTTGAGTCATTGAAGAAAGTACATCATCAAGTGAAGAATTTATATATGAGTACAATTTACGTTGATCGACAGCATAAATATCACTAACCAATGATAGTATCTCTAATAGGGTTCTTATAACGTAAAGTTTTCTCATTTTTTTACTAGCGTCCATAGGTATTGTGTAATTCATAGATAATGAATTTTGTTTAAAAGTTATAACTATAAAAAGGAAAGGGTTCTTTTGCATATCCCAACTTTCTACAGATATTAAAACCAATGAATCAGTTTCTTGTTTTATCATAAAAGTTTTTATTTGAGAAAACCTTTTTATCATTTCATCAAATGTGCTTACTAATCTGCTATTTAATAAGAATTCGTTAACTTCAGGTTTAATAATACCTATAGATTCTGCCATTAAGCCACCATATAATTAAATATATACAAGCAAATGTTATTTAATAATTCATTATTCTCCATTTTTATCTCTCTCCTTTATCATTTTTATAAACTTTTTTGGTATTTCTACTGCGGGCATATATGAAAATAATGAGAATACATAAAGTATCAATACCATTAATATTCCAAATCCAATAGATGGTAAAGAACCTCTAGAAACAAAGATTAACATCATTGCAAATAATATCCCTATTATCAAATAGAATATTTGCCTCTTAACATACTTATTTCTCTCTTTTTGATACTTTAGATAGCATTCTTTGCACACTACTAAATGATACCCTTTTTCATTTTTTGTTATATTATGTTTAAACCATCTTATAGAGTTTAGTACAAAGTCATCTTTAACAGCAAGTCCAGGTTTTGCCTTTCCACATATTATACATCGATTATTTGATATATCTAATTTTTTAGCTTTTTTCATTTGAACTTTCACCAGAAAAATCAATTGTTGCTTCGAATATTCTTCCAGGTTCTACTGAGAGTTTACTTTCATCTTCATCATTCATTAATCTACTTATAACTACGTCATCCATACCTAATCTCCTGAGTACGTTTATTATATCAGAATTTGATACTCCAGATTTTTCCATTAGTGATATGAAAGCAATCGCATTTATATGACGGTGCGATTTTTCCAAATCTCCAAAAAATCTTGCAATTGTATTTTCACTTATACTGTAATTTATCAGAAGCTTTCTAAGCTCTACTTTTGTTATTGAAAAAGAATTCTTTTCAGCCATTCTTTACACCTGAAGTAGATATTATCCTGGTTATAAGTATATCTTCTATACTCATACTTTTAAGTAAAGATACTATATCATTGATACTTAAATTGTTAGCATATAATAACTTTACGAAATCTGACATATTCATAGATCTATTCTGGCTATTTAGTTTTGTAAATATTGTGTTTATACTATCTCCGCTTACATTGTAATTTATAAGCTTATTCTTCAATTCATCCGCTTCAAATTGATAATCCTTTGGAAGTATATTTGCGGATACTTCTGCCTGTGTTAATATATCTGATAGACTTATAGTGTATATGTAAAGTGGTTCTTCCCCTTTTATTTTATCTAATACAAATACTTCCGGAAACTTCATAGAAGTTGTAAATGACATATCTACAGCTGCCTGCCCTACTCCAAAATTACTTATTTCAGATCTTATAAATGAAGAGAAATTCAAAGATCCTTGTATATAATCTAAGAACTTTTCGAATTTTATTCTTAAAATAAAATTGGTACCAACGTTTGAATATATTGCTTCGTTTATATCTGTAGGATTTTGAGTAGCTACAAGAAGACCGAATTGATATTTTCTACCCTCCCTAACTATTGTTATGGCGTCACTTCTGTCATCACTAGCAACTTTCCAAGCTTCATCAAGAACAACAAATGTCTTTATACCCTTAGTCTCTGAAAACCCTTCAAATCTCATCTTTTCTTTTAAAGTTTGTAAAATGAATAAGGTAGCAAGTGCTCTAAATGTATCGTCAGATAATCCTGAAAGATCTATATCAACCATACCAGAAGTTGCAAGTTTTGAAATATTTAGAGTACTTTTTCTTGAAAAGAAATCTTCACCAGGTCTAGCAAACTGCCTTAATCTGTATATAGCATTTTCTAATTCCGCAGGGTATTCATACCCTCCAGATTGCAACTGCTCTTGTAATAGAGCTATAACATCTTTTAATGTTGGAGCATCTTTATTTTCAGGAGGTCTTTCTGCGATATTAAAACCGAAATTCGCGTATGACTGCTCCAATGCTTCTTCAGTAAGTCTTCTTTGCTCAGGATAAGATGATATATCAGTTAAAATCTCAAAAGCACCTATGATCTGCTTTACCCTATCTAAAGGTTTCATGCCTGCAAGATCAAGTATGTTCAAATAGTCTCCCTTACCTAAAGAAATTATAGTTCCCCCACTTTGTTTTACCCATGATTTATATTCTGAAGCCCAATCTATTATAACTGCATTTGTATCCCATATGTAGTTTGCTCTTATTAAGAAAGTTTTTACAAAATAGCTTTTTCCTGCTCCTGTTATACCAACTACTGCAATATGAGGGTTAGTCACATTATCGAAATTCCAAGCGAATGGTATTTTAAATATTTTAGTATTACCTATATAAATTGAATTTAAGGGATCATTTAGAAGTATACTTGAAGGAGGTTCTGGAGGTCTAGATAAAAAGGACCTTTTTGAAATCTCATTACTCATCACATGCTGCATCTTAACGATTGTCATTATATCCCATATTACACTTTTTAATATAAATATTTAAGATTTATTCATTATTGCTGTTGATCGAATAAATCTGAAGCATCCTTTATAGTTAACGGTAATGAAAAGTTAAATTTGAACATTTCATATAATTCTCTACCTACTATTCTCTTTAATTCAACATCAAATGAGCTAAATGCAATTTGTATTGATGAAATTTGAGAGGATAATTTATCGAGAGCTTCTTGTTCACTTATACCTACTGATGTGGTCTCTATGTACATTATCGTAGCTATGGGTTTTTCCCCTTTTGATATTGTATCAATTTTTGACTGTAATATTCTTATCTGCCTTTGTATATTGGTTATTACTGTTTCATTTGAATTTCCTTGAAGTGCTTTTGAAAGTTGGTATTCTTGATAAGACCTTTTTCCTTCAAGTTCATCCCTTGTTGATTGCGTATTTAAACCTATTGAAAATACATGAAATTTAAATGGAAAACCAAGACTTTTTACTATGTTCTCCCATAACTCTGGTGATTGTGCCATTCTCTCTTCATCATCTTCAGGTGGGTTTTCGTTTTTAAATGTATAGGGAAATAGATTGGCAGTTACATAGCCAGTTGCGTAATATAAGCTATTTACATTTTTTATTATAGCATCTTGCTTTTTATTTATCATATAATTATTTGCGGGTTTTATTGTTATTCCTAAAATTGAAGTTAGCCCTGTAAATAATACATAATCAATTTGACTCATAACTCCTATTATAAGTGCGGTTATAAACATGAATAGAAGTGCAAGATCGTAATATATCCCTTTAGCAATACTACCTAATAATGCAAAAGAGATTAATAATATTACTAATGTAAGTGCTAAATATATAAGAGTAGTATCATCCATCATATCACTTTACTTTCTAAATCTTTATTCATCTGTGCGGTCATTGTTGTGTATGGAATTAAATATTCGGGTTCTACGAATTTTAATAACTCGTTTCCAGTAATTACACTTATAGGTACTCCGAATATAGTACTTAAACCGGATATTAATTCTCTTGCTTTTTGCTGTGCTTCTGCCACAGCTTCATATTCTTTGAAACCCATTGCGGATATTGTTACATAGGATATCTCTTCGTATGAGGTAACTTTTGTCATACTGTCTAGTAGATTACGCAGCATTGCAGATTTCCCCTTATAATGATCTAATCTTGATTTATCAGGATTTTTATTTAAGTTTATTTGAGCAATTTCATTTTCAGCTTGGGCTATCGCATCTTTAAGTTCTAATATATATTCATCTTTATTCATTATTAATACTTCAGTTGTAAATCTTGCAGGATCTTTTGTTATTCCTATAGCTCTACTAACTTTTTCAGAAAACTCTAATTTATGCTCATCATCCATTTCAGTTGATGATACATATATGGGTATAAGTATGTAAACAGTTGCTATAAATTTGTCATTTACTTTTTTCAATATACAATCTGCAGAAGCTGAAAGCCAATATGCGTCTTCATTACTTAAAATTATATTTTTACTATGGGATTTAAAGATTGGACCAACTAAGTAGGAGTAATATCTGGAACTAAAAGCAAATATATCAAATATAAGCGCTATTAAAAATATAATGAACTTTAATATGTATCCATAACTGATAGGTAAAATTACTGCTAAAAGTATAAGAAATAATGATATTGCATAGTCTATGCCAAAAATCATGTTTTTATTCAAATGTATTACCTTATTATAGTTATTTTAAAAGATTAATAATTTAAGTGTTATTATTAAATCAGATGAATCCTCTCATCCTACCACTACTATAACCTGATCCACTTAAGAATTGTGCTAGAGTTTGAACAAATGCATAGGTTACTGCGATTATCATTGCAGGATAAAATAATACCATAAGCCAAAATGAAGCCATACTTGATTCAATTGAAGCCATATCTTTAGAGGCAGGACTGGATGCTGATGCATCTCTAGCGGATGCAAGTCCTTGACTGTTAATCTGTTGTGATTGTTCTGTTGTTACTGTAAGATGTGTCAAAAATGATGATGCTGAAAAGTAGTATGCTGCTGCAAATAATGTTGGAACTACTAAAAAGAAGGCTATACCAAATGCGATCATCATACCCCCTAAACCCCTAGTTGGTGTTAGTATCCTTAATACAACTCCAGGTATTATAAATACAGGTATAGCTGCTACTGAAAAGAATATTAATAGGTAATATTCTGAATATAACAATGCGAGCCCATCTGATAAAAATCCCATTATGACCGCGGCAGGTTCTATTGCGGTTAATTCTAATGTTAAAACAGAAACACCATAAATACTCTCTGCTGCACCTACAATTCCCTTAGCCTCCCCTAAAGTAATACCTCCTGCTGTAATTGAAATAGAAGTTATATACCTATCACGAACATATATAAAAAATAGATTTGAATAAAGATTTTCTATAGAATCTATAGTATTATCCATAAGATGGAATGCTGTTGCATAAGGGTTTATATTTCCTACATATATACCAGGTACTAAACCTAAGGTTACTGCACTTATATAAAGAAATAAAAATATTATTAAGCCACTTGCAAATACTTCGTATAATTCGCCTACCGCTAAATTTCTAATTCTATTACTTCTAAATACTACACCTAATGCAAACAATATTATGTCTATAAAAAGAGCAACTAAAACTACTAATACTGCTATAGGTAAATAATTACTCCAAGATTTATAAATTTCATTATTTATTGGACAGTACCAAGGTTCATCTTTTTCTATTGTGGACCTTATTGAATTTGGGACTAGTCCACAATTTACATTACTGCTTGAAGAACTAGAACTAAAATAGATTGTTTGTATTGATGATGATTTAACTGCAGAATTCATTTCAACTGATTGAGTATAAATAGAATTAGCGGCCACAAGTATTATTAAGAGTATTATCATAATTGGGAGTGATATTTTAGGGGATGTAATTCTGTATATAGATTGCTTGAGATTTTTATGTTTCATGTAATCGCCATATTTCTAAAAAAGCACACTTCGTTTACTTTGAACTGTCTTAAAATTTCTTTAATTTGAATTTCCTCATTTTTATTGATTTGGTTTTTGTTATTTTTTATATTAATTTCTGCATTTAACTCATGTAGTAAATTTAATCTGTATCCCTTTATAACATTTGTAAATTCTTTAATAGGTTTAATTAAAATTGCCCTAATCTTGTTATATAAGTTTATTTTTTGAAAACCTGAATTATAAAACCTTTCATAAAGGTAAAATTGTGATTTTAAATCTAAACTAAATTTTGAATCTTTGTATAACATACATGTATAAAACTTTGTCAATTTCATATATTTACCTTTTTATAACCTAATTTTAATTGGACATCATTTTGCAAAAAATGGTATGAACATTTGTACGCTTTTTCACAATATCTTATTAATTGTATAATATTATATAAATTATCTAATTTGATTTTTATCATTTATACCACACCGGATAATAATACCATAAAGCTTATCTTTTCACCTATTGCAGATGAAAAATCAATCATAAATGCATCTAGTATTATAAAATTTAAAAATGGTAAGAAGGTGAATCCTACAATAGTGTATCCAACATCATTAAGCAAGTAACCAAATATATAGCTAAATAAATTTGTTACTGTTGTAAGGGGACCAGTAATAGAGCTACTACTAGAACTTGCAGAATTTAATACCGCTGTTGTAGGTACAAATGCTGGATTTAAAATAGCACCGTAAGATATTGATATTAATAATGGATATATTAAACCCAATCCTAAACCTAAAGCTATAAGAGACCCACCAAAACTTCTAGAAAATCCTAGTGTCCTAATAACTAACCCCAAAGATACAAAAATTATTAAAAAGAATAGTGATCCGGTAAGAAGTATCATTTGCAATTCGTTTAAAATTAGGAATGTTAATAAGAAGCTTATTATGTCTCCGAATAATGATTCTGTAGAACTTGGAGTTAATGAATCAAGACCCATTCCAATAACAAATATATCTTCATTACCAAAAAATGAACCTGGCATATATGCCATTTCTGTACCTGGTTCAAGTCCAGAAGCAAAACCTATTGTGTATGTTGTATATAAAACACTATATGCATATGTGTTAAAGGTACCTAAATCACATGCAGATAAATTAAATAAAGTATTTATAGAGCTAGTATTACATTGATAAGGTAATAAACCTACATCGTTATAGGAGGGTTTTGGATTCATCATAAATAATGAAATTAATCCTATGAAAATTATAAGCATAACTATGCTTAAAAATGCTTCGTATATTTGGTTTTTAGACCACAATTTTGAATCTATGCTATTTGTAATACCACTTATTCCATATACAAGTGCTGCAACAAACATTACAGCCAATGCAAATATAAAGGCATATAAAAGCCAAATTGAATTAGAAGGAAGATTTGCTAATGATGAATATTCTAAACTATGTATATTTATAATTGAACTAGCAAGATCTGCATCCATTGTAAATTTATTTAATTCAAATGGTATGATTGTAGAGTCTGATATTGTTTTTTGTGGTAATAAATTGTTATTTACGTTGTTAATATGTGTATATTTAATACCGAATAAAGCTACCGCTATTATTAATATTGCAATAAATTCAATCATTAATTTTGCTTTATTCATATTTTATCATTCTTTATTTTATTTTTCCATATTTAAATTTATATCAAATTTCTAAAACTTCCACCAGAGCTTAAGCTAGGTGATCCTAATAAATCTCCTAATGTATCTATGAAATCAAATGCTACTATTAAAGATATTACTAAAGATATTAATAGATAAAGCATAGGAGCAATAAGACCGACTATAACCTCATCTATCATACCGGAACCATTAGCTACAGCTTTTGTTTCACTGTTTATAAATGAACCAGATAATGCACTTGGTAAACTTGTCGGGTATAGGGATGTTGGAATGGATGAATTTGCTATTGGACTGATAGATGCTGCACCTGAAGCGAATATAAAGAATAATGTTGGAAATATTATATAAAACCCTATAAATACCCCTAAAAATGAACCTCCTGCCGCTTTTGTCCAAGGTAATGTACGTAATATTATACCAACAAAAAAGAATAATGGTGCAATTGTATACACAACATCTAATATTATAATACCACCAAAAGACAAGCCTGTTATGGCCATTGATACTGTAACTAAAAGACCCATTAAATTGCTCACATAACTAAGTCCTGAAAGAGGGCTATATCCATACCCAAACCATGTTGGCTCAATTGTTAAAGATAAGCTACCAAAAGCTTTCAATACATCTTGGTATACTACTAACCCAATTGCATATGTTACTCCAGAACTTACACCTGTATAAAGTGTGTTACAATCATGTGTGTAAGTAGTTTCATTAAATACACTACTTATCAAAGGTACACCTTTATTTAATGTTGAAGATGTAACTGCAAATGTACCTAATATTATTACAATTATTAAAACAGTTAAGAATACCTCACCTATTTCGCTTTTGGAATATATTTTTAATTTTGGAAAATTCAAAACTCCTCCTATAGCCCACAGTATACCGCTAACAAAAAGCATTATGGTCATTATTATTAATGATAAAACCATTAAATTGCTAAAAGAACTATAATTATGCACAGGATTTGTAGCGCTATACGCTGATTTACAGGCGTTTGGAGTTAATGATGATAGGAAACTAGTAGATTGGGCACTTGTATTTGGAATTAAGAATAATAAAATTATAATCGATACCATAAACAATTTTAATTTCATATTAATCTACCCAAACCTGCTAAGTTTACATCACCACCTAAAAGTCCTGAAAGACCGACTATACCTGAAAGTACTATAATTATATTCACTATAGGTAACCAATATGCAGTTATACCGATAATTCCATAGATATTATAAGAAGCGAATAAGGTATTTACCGCACCTTGAGTTGAACAATGCATATCAAGCCAGTAATCAAAAGTACTTACACTACCATTTGAATAACCTCCTGCAACTGCAATGTCAGGACCTAATAATGCAGGATCGTCAGCCGCTATTAAAATTCCCGCTTCTTTTGTTATTAGGTCATTTCCTGGCCAACAACCCATTTGACCGGTTACTTGTTCTATGCTAGGTTCATCATAAAAATTTAAATTATAGGTATTCATTGTATTATTATTGTATATCGGTGCTATGACATTATTCAAAGTTATACTATTTACTGTTACTAAATCCCCATTAGTTATATTGTGATTTAATGATAAATATTCTATACTCATGATTAAAGGTAAGAAAATTATGAATCCTACAGCTATTGCTATAAATAACCCTCCGAGTCTTCTCGTTAAAAATACAGACCTAAATACTAAACCTAAAAATAATAAGAATGGCCATAGATATAAAAATGATATTATAATTAGTAATTGGGCAGTAAATGATTCTAAAGCAGTATTAATTAATGCACCTAAAGTTAAGAATCCAGAGTAAATTGCAGAGTAACCTTCAAAAGGAGCAAATGAAAAACGCAAAAATGAATCGATCTCAAATGGTACAAAAGGTACAGAACAGGGTATTGAAAGAGGCCCTTCAGTTGGTTGTAAACATACTGCTTCAGTGAGTTTAAGTTTACTTAAAAACCCAGTGTAAGCTTCAACTAAAAATAAGCTATTCATATTTTTAAATGTTTGATTTGTAACATTCGCAAGTATCACTGCAGAAGCAGCAACAGGGTAATCAATTTTCTCTGTAGTTGTAGTGGGGTTACTCACCATTTCACATAATCCAGGGAATGAATTTTTAGTATTTTTATACCCACTTAAAATTGAATTTGATGAACTTAAAATAGTCATATTCGAATTGTCTTCAAGATTTGTACATATACTGTTAACTGTTGATGTTTTCATTGAAGATGTAGTATTTAATATATTATAAAACATGGTTGAAAAAGTTAATAAGAAAAATATAACAAGCACAATTAATAGAGTACTTTCAAATAATTGTGACACTTCGCTTAATGCAGATTGCTTTACTGCATTATTATTTAGAATCGCTCCTACTATATACCATATACTAACTATTGATGCATCTATCGCAATAGCTAAAACTACCAAAGGAAGTAGATTATCTTTTGTATTGGAAAAGGATGTAATTGCAAATACTAAATCTATCATTCATTATCACTTATACACTAGACCAAAATGATGCTGCACCATCAATTCCTGAATTAAGGGCTTTTGATAACCCCATTGCAAATGCAACAGTTACTATCAGATCAATACCAAACATAAATAATGCTGTAAACATATATTGACTTACCTCTTCTATTAGGTAATCGAATTGTAACATAACTTCAGGTGGTAACATACTTGTAACTTCGCTGGATAAAATTGTAGTATCTAATAGAGTATCTATAGATGGAGACGTAAATGTAGCTCCATTTACTGATGAAGTTGTTGAGTAACTTGTTGATTTTGTAAAAAATCCACTAGCAATTGCTGTATTCGCAACAAATGGAGTGTTTAAACAATTAGTACATGAGTAAACAGGATTGTTTGTACTAAATATGTAATTTATTGCATACGCATCAAAAGAAATCATCATCGGATATATTAAGTATAGAGCTATTGCTAATGCTAATATGTCATTTGATGCTCTCCTAAGCCCTCCCCCCGAAGTAGAGAATATCCTCATTACTAATGCAACTGGAAGAACAACTGAAAATGCGGTATATTCAAATAATGGAATAGCTAACCATTGTAAAATAAGTGTACCTATTGAGATAACTAAGAAAGGAGCTATTATTATTATGTAGGCATCAGAAATTACACTGTACATTGATCCTAAATCTGCACCAACAGTGGTAGATACAGTAAGTCCAGGTGTAGGGCTTAGATCTCCAGACTCTTTTGAAATTGTACTACTAAGAGCAGTCCATATCCTTGCATCAATCGCATAAGTCATAGAATATGTATACAAATTTGTTATTATACCTATACCCCTTGCAAATGCGAGATTGCCTATATAGTAATTTGCAAATTCAAATGGAGTAAGCTTAGTATTTATTAAACTTTGACTTAAACTAGTAGTCATATTACATGCGGTACTTAAAAATGATGTCAAAACTAATAATATTATGACGCTTATAAATACTTGCATAAGCTCAGATTTAGCTACAGCAGTTAATTTTCCATTTAAAGAACTTGTTAATAATTTACTCAGTATATAGATGATAACTACAATTAGAATTGAGATAATCAACACTGCGAATATGATACCCATCCATTGGTTCACATATGTTGACCCTCCAAATAAACTACATGAATTTATATCCATCTATACACCTAAGCTATTTTGAATTTTCCTATACCTAATCTAACCCTTCCCCCTAATAACCTTGCTATTGAATCTGAAGCTATTATAAGTATAATTAAATCAAATATTAATAATATAAACATTAATAAAACTGGCAATGTAACTGCTAATATGTAATTCCAGATAACAAAATATGATGGATACGCTAAATTATCCATACCATAAGTCGCTCCTGTAGTAAACGAAGTATTAAATGGAGGAGTAATCTTTGTAGATATATCTTTTATGAATGTATCTTCACTAGCTTGAAATGCTAACGCAGATGCACCAACTACATCCGCACTTATACTACTACTGAATGAAAATGGAACTGAGCTTGGTAATGATAAAGACACATATGATGTTATTGGAGCATTTATATATAATAAAAGTATTGGTAAGATTAATCCTAACCCTAAGCCTATACCTATAAATTCACCTCCGATACCTCTAACAAATGGAAATGCTCTTAATATTATACCGATTGGTAAAAATATTGCTAGACCTAAAACGAACAGGGATTCTCCATTTATTTGAACAAAAAAATCAAGTATAATATATAGTGGTATAATTATTATATCGCTTATATCTTTTAGAAATGATATTGGACTTGAACCATCAATGATATTAGTAACGTATAGATTTGCTATGCTACCCGCGTCTAAAGATCCGAAAGAAGCAGTTATTATTGTTATAGGAAGAGGAAAATAAGAGCTTATACTAAGGCTTTTTATAGCACTTAAACCAATATTTAGACCATAAAGGTTATAAAAGGCGCTTTCTGTTATATTTGCTTCATTTACCATATAACAATCAGTATATTGGTATAAACCACCTAAAGAACCCTGTAATGAACTTGATGAACCTCCTGCTGAACAATTTGTAACTGGCGGATTTAGATATGCAATAGACCCTATTAAAAATATTATTGTGAATATAAGACCTATAACTAAAATACTTTTTGTGGTCTCCCATAATTCTCCTGTATACCATGCTTTAAGTCCTTCAAGGTTTAATATCTGGCTTATCATAAATGCTATTGCTATTATTGATACGGATATCAGTATACCTAAAAAGGATATTGGAAAAGCAGAGGTTATGCAAGAACCAATTGTTTCAGATTTACCTGTTATAATACATATAGGATTTGTTGTTGATTGTGCTGAAGGTAAACCTAAAAATATCATTAATAGTATTAGAAACAATATAGCATAAAATTTCTTCATAGTTACCATTAGTTCAGATATAAATCAAACTATAAATACTTAAATATTATCATTTAAGCATAGCAAATTTGCTAATATAGAATTCGCAAAGAAGAAGGACTAAAAATGGTAGTATGAAGATTGAATCAATTACCATTTGTAAATAACCGGATAATACAGGATTTAAGATAAAATCGAAAATAAATGCAGGTATACTTAATAATAATATGCCAAGAATTAAAAATACTAAAAAGTAATTTAATTTTTTAAAGAAAAATTTTGAACTTTGGATTACTGAATTTTTTATGCCTCTTTCTTCTATCACTATAGATGATGGAGCGTATAAGAAAAATGGTGTTAATATTATGGCAATTACGTATATTATTATAGAACCGTAATTATAATTATATAATATTAGATTTAAAAATAGGAGTACAAATGTAAAAATTAATAGTACTACAAATACTCTTCCTATATACTTTTCTATTCCCTCAATTATATACCTATTTATTTTTACATCTGTTCTTTTTTGTTTCACTATTAAATTTATTACGACTATTGCAAAACTTAAAAATAACGCGGAAAAAAGTGTTGACGCTATTATTACGATTAGGTCAATTAAATTGAAATTATAATAAATATTAAAGGATCTCAAAAATATAGAACCTAAATCATTATATGTAGGTACAGAAGCGAATAGTGGTATTAGAAATGCAATTAAAAACGCTATAGAGAATAAAAGAAATATTTTTAAATTATATAAATAGGTATTAGCTGTATATTTTATTATTTTATAAACACCCATTTAAAAAACCATAAATAATAATAAAAAATATTTAAGGTATCAAGTTGTTGTATTTGAACATTGAGTTATTGCATTTGTATAGTTAGCCCCTCCTATAACGCCTAATATATAAGGCGCTACTATTGCTATTACTACTGCTATTATACCTGCCATGATCATACCTGTACCATAACCCTGTACTCCTCCTCTAGATACTGCGGGTAATACATGACCTACTGCGTACATTACTGCACCTAATATTACCAATACCAAACCTAATATGAATACTACTGTTTTAAGTGTACTCTCAATGCCACATATTTTACTTATTACAGCAGATGAAGTTGTTGCTGATGCAGTATTAAATAACATCGTTGATGCACTAAATAATAACAATAATAGCATAAATGCTATTCTGACAACATTATAAGTATCAACAGTCACAAGTTTTTTCTTCATCTTCTCACTTTTTTATTATCCAACACTTTACTTTAGAATAACTTATTATATATTAACAGTCTATTTAACATATACTAAGACAGTTATTAATTATTTAGAAAACTATAAAAAGGTTTAGTGATTGGTTGTATATTTTAGGAATATGGGATAATGTAGGATCAGGAGTTGCTTTATTAAATGATAATAGGATTGTTTTTGCAGTTAATGAAGAAATTTACACAAAACAAAAATTTGAGTATAAATTTCCAGAAAATTCTATAAAAGCCGCTCTTAAATATTGTAATATAAAAGCTTCAGATATAGACCAAATTGTATTTTCGGGAATTGATCCTTTCTTTACTGCATCAAGAGTTATGCCAAATAAAATGGATAATTACTATAAATTTATTATGAAATCTAGTGATATTACAAATCATTTAAGTAAAAAACAATTTTTATATTATAAATTTCAAAATCTAAATCCCTCCTTTATGTGTATGAACCTTACAAAAGGTAGAATAAAGGGTAGATTGAAACATATGAATTTTAACAATTTTAATTTACATTTCGTAAATCATCAGGCCGCACATGCTGCTTATGCTGCATTCACCTCTCCATTTAATAAATGCCTATCCATAACTTTGGATGATTTTGGAGATGGAATTTCTGCTTCTGTTTATATTTTAGATAATTTAAAATTTGAAAAAGTAGGAGAAATAAAAAAACGTAATTCTATAGGATTATTTTTAAACGAAGCATCAAATATATTGGGATTAAATAATTTTCTTGGGATGGGGGGATTAGATGAATTATCGAATTATTCGTATCCCTATTCTTTTGACGATAATAAATTACAGAGTCTGTTTGATAGTCAAGGAACAGGTATTTTTGCAAAATATAATTTAAAAAAACAATATACGTTTTTAAGAGATATTGCATGGAAAAATAGTAGGGAGAGATTTGCTTATGATGTACAGCAAGAAATTGAATATGTAATATCTAAATTTATAAGCAGTTGCATAGATAGGTATGGGATAGGGGATGTTGCTTTATCTGGTAATTTAGTATCCAATATGAGTTTAAATAGAAGAATACGAAATTTAGAGAATTTAAAACATTGGTATATACCACCAAATTCTGGAGATGGTGGGATAGCCTTAGGTGAAGCTTTATACTTAAATTATGAAATAAATAGTAAAACTAAATATAGATTTAGTCCAAATTTAGGTCAGGAATATACAGAGGATGCAATATTAGATGCTTCAAAATTATATAAATTGAGAATTGAAAAAGAAAATATTGAGGATCAAGCTGCGCATGCAGCAGAATTAATAAATTCGGGGAATTACATCTTATGGTATCAAGGTAGACAGGATTATGACCAAAAATCGTTAGGATCTAGGAGCATATTTGCACCAAGTAAAAATATAGAGACTCTTAGGAGATTAAATTTAGATATAAAAAGGAATGAGTGGTTCAGAACTTTTCCTGTATCAATATTAAAAGATAGTGTAGATAACTTAGTTAATTACGATGATAAAGGAGATGCTCAATACGGCAATATGGATTATTTATTAAAAGAGAATCATTATGATGATTTAAAAGCTGTTTCTAGAATAGATAAATCATCAGTAGTTCAAACAATTGATAAAAATAATAACTTAGGGTTATTGCTGAAAAGTATTAAAAAAGATTCTGGTTATGGTGCTGTGTTAAATACAGATTTAAGCTTTTCAAATTCTACAATAGTAAATGACCCATCAGATGCATTTTATCTGATGAGGATGAGTAATGCTAAGTATATGTTCATAAATGGATTTACCGTAATGCGCAATAGTGGGAATTCTTAATTATCATTTTTAAATTTAAAAAAATAAAAAGTAAAGGTTTATAAATTTTTAAGCTGCTTAACTTTATGATAATATGGCAAGTTTAGCTTCACCACAGTCACAGGCTGGTGTACTCAGTTTTTATGACGCACCTACAAATGGTCCAAAGATAGGTCCAAAAATAGTACTAGTTACAATAATAGTACTTGCAATTATAATATTAGTAATAAATCATTTCGTTGTATATGCATAAAAAATTATGCAGTTTTAAATTCGTCTTTTTTTAGTTCAGTTACATCTCCATTTTCAGCTAGTATATATAGTATTGCTCTTACTCCCTCTTCATCTATACCTGTAGCTTTTGATAGATTTTCTACTGAATCACTATTATTTGTTATCAAATTCAATAATTTTTCAGAATTGTTTTTTATAAAACTTTTAAGAGAGATGTAAAATTTTTTATTAAAAGCTCTAGTCCCTACAACAAGTCCTTGCCTTATACTATCCTCTAATGCGATTGATATATTTGTTGCCTCTTCTTCTGTTGGTATTACGACATAACCGTGAGTTTGAAGTTCAGTTATAAATTGTTGGCTTTGGTCTATTATTTCACCTTCTGAAGGCTTCTTTATTGTATTAGTTATATTTGTTGTGTTATTATCAACTTTTATCTCAGGTTTGGTCTTATTGCTTTCTATAGCAGGTTTTTCTTTAATTGAATTATTCTTATTATTATCACTTAAGTCAATTATGTGATTTCTTTTATAATTTGTATTAGCTAAATCTTTATTTCTCAATAGGTATTTATCGTATATACTTTTTGATATGCTATATAGAGTATGCCCTTCCTTATTTTTTAGGGGAACAACTATCTTTGACCTTATCAACCTTTGTAATATTGAAATTTCAGAATCGCTTAATTTTACTTTTATAGTGGAGGAGTCTCTCTGATTATACCTTATTGAATCTAGTTTTTTTAAAACTTCAATGTCTTCATTTGTAAGTCCATTATTTTTTTCATTATATGTTTTTAATAAAAGATTTGTTATATCACTTTTTTTTGCAAATATAAAATATCTACCTTTATATTTAAAGAAATCGACGTCATCCCCATTGGTTATATTTAATGAAGATATAACTTCATAAGGTATATAAACTACTAATTTTTTATTATACATAAATACTTTTGAAATATTAACACCTCTTTACAAATATGATTTATTGAAGTACATATATAAGATTTATCTAATTATATTATTTATAAATTAATAAAAGGTTTTAAAATGAGTTTATCGCCATATAAAAATATAAAAGATTCTATATCAGAGGTTTTATTAGAATTTGCAGATTCACTTAATTTAAAATTTGATAAAGGTTATATTGATTCTACTATAGATTTATCTAAGAACTTTGGAGATTTATCATCAAATTTACTTATAAGATTATCTAAAACAAATGGTATAAATATTGAGGAAGTATCCGAGAAATTAATAGCTATGTTTAAAGATTCTAAATATGTTGAGAGTATAAAAATTGATAATGGATTTATAAATATTTTTTTGAATAAAGCGGAAGTTTCCAAATTGGTTTTGAACAGTATATTCGGTCTTAAAGAGGATTATTTAAAATCAGATTTAGGTAAAGGTAAAAAGGTTATAGTTGAATCTCCAAGTGTAAATCCTGTACACCCTTGGCATGTAGGTCAGGTAAGAAGTGCTTTGCTTGGAGATACTATTTCAAATATATTTGAAAATAATGGTTATAATGTTGAGAGAGAAGATTATATTGATGATTTGGGCCTTCAATCAGCTGAAGCTTTGTGGGGCTTGTTAAATAAGGATAAGCTACCTGCGGAGGATATAAACCCAAATGAAAAATATGATCATTATATAGGAAAAATCTATGTAGCTGTAAATTCTTACATGAAAGATAATGATATAACAGATGATTTAAAAGAACTATCCCAAAATATGGAAATTGATGGAAGTTATGAGTCAATAATGCTAAGAAATTCAGTTGAGGGATATATAAATGCAGAATACCAGACTGCATTTAAATTGAATATATTCCACGATGTTTTAATATGGGAGAGTGATATTGTAAAGGATAAATTGCTTCAAAAAGCAATTGATATATTATTAAAAAAGGGAATTGTTGAAAAATCGGATGATGAAAAATATAGAGGATGTATTGTAATAAATTATGAAAAAATAAAGGATCTCCCACCACAGATGAAAGGATTAAGAGAACAAATAAAGGTGCTCATAAGGAGTAATGGAACTCCAGATTATCTAGCAAAGGATATTGCTTTCCATATGTGGAAATTTGGTATAATAAAAAATGATTTAAAATTTAAAGTTTTTATGGATAAAGAGCCAGACGGAAAAGTACTTTATACAACTTCACCTAATGGAGAAATGATGGATTTTGGAAATGGGGTAATATCAATTAATACGATAGATGCAAGACAATCCTATGAACAATCTCTAGTAAAATTATCTTTGCAATTGACAAGTGATAACAATTTATCAGATGGATTTAAGCATATTGCTTATGGGGTAGTCAATCTTGATAATATTAAATTAGCAGGTAGAAAAGGCACTTGGATAGGTTATACGGCAGATGATTTAATAGCTGAATCTGAAAATAGAGCTTTAAGTTTGATAAATAATAGATTTAATTTAACGGATGAAGAAAAAAAGTATGTTTCAGAGAATATAGCTTTAAGTGCAATAAGATATGAATTCTTAAAATTATCAAATGAAAAAGAATTAGTTTTTTCATGGGATAAAGCACTCAATTTTGAAGGTGATTCTGGACCTTACTGCGAGTACATGCATGCTAGAGCAGTCCATATAATAGAAAATGCGGGTAAACAAGTTAACAAGCAAAATGTAGATTTTTCATTACTAAATGGAAAATATGAATTTGAACTTATAAAATTACTCTCAATAGGAGTGGACCTTTTAGAAAAATCTTCTATTGAATTAAAAACAAATATACTAACAAGTTATCTTTCAAACCTATCCACGCTATTTGGTAAATTTTACGAAACTTCCCCAGTATCAAAAGCAGAATCAGAAAAATTAAAGGATACGCGCCTTATGTTGGTGATATCATTTGAATATGTATCTTCAAAATTGATGAAAATACTTGGCATTATACCTTTAAAAAAGATGTAATATAATCATGTAATTACTAAAATTCAAAGAATTTATTAAATAGTTTATTATTAATGTATTAAATAATATGATATGTGGGCCCGTAGCTCAGTTTGGAAAGAGCGGCACCCTCCTAAGGTGAAGGTCACGGGTTCAAAATATTTATATGAAAATCCCGTCGGGCCCGTATAAGGTGGTATTTATGTCGAAAAAGAAAAATTCAAATTTAAAGAAAAAAGTAGATAAAAAATCAGATTTGAAATCTAAAAGTAAAAACGTAAAGGTTAATGTAAAAAATAAACCTAAACCTATAAAAAGTAAGAAAATTGTTAAATCTAAAAAATTAGTTAAGAACGATGTTAAGATTGACAGTAAAATAAATAATAATATAAAGAATGTAAAAACTAAGACCAAAACAAACGAAGTAAATAAGATAAGTAATGATGTTAAAGTACCGAAAATTGACATTCAGGACAACAATAATAAATCGGATAATGGTAAAGAACCATTTTTCTTGATAAAACCTGTAATAAAAAATAGAGGTTTGGATTATCTTCATATCTCACTTATAGCTTTGGTAATAATTCTGATTGCATTTATTGCTATATTATCCACATTCCACGTAGTAAAATCCGTTACATCTTATAAATCATGTCCATATGGTGTATCAAATTCTATATGTATACAACCAAAGTACAATTCTTCACAAGCATTATCTAGTGCTGAAACTTATATTGCAGGTTACTCAAATTTGAATTCATCTTTATCGTTACTTCCCTACTACATTGATATGAATAAATCTACTGTATCCTATTTGAATAATTCAAAGGAGTGGTTAGTTGTATTTCCTTATAACGATCCATTGTTAAATGAACAGTACAATATATCAATGTTGCTTTATGGATCAAATCTTTCACTTGTAGAACCATTTACTCAATTTATAAGACCTGTATCCGTTACAAAGAATAAAGCAGTAGGTAATGGTGCGATAGATTTAGCAAGTCATACTTATTGCAATACAACAACCCCAATACCAACATATTTTATAACAGATCCATATGCTTATGATTCATTAGGATTATTATCAAATGTAATCAATGATTCTAAAGCATTTAATAATAAAATAACTCCAAACTATTATTTCATATTTACAGGGTATAGCCAAAGTTTATATTCTAACTATGGAGTCAATAAAACCCAATTAATTGGTAAATACTTAAGTTGCGCATCTACACAACCAAATTTTGGAACTTATGTTCAAAATTTAAATAAAATATTTTCATATACACCTTTGAGTAATAAAACATTGGTAGAAGAAGCAATTAAATCTGGCCTGAATATGAGTGATATGTCATCATGTTTCTACAATATAACAAGTACAATGAATTATCAAGCGGAATTAGCAAAATACTATAATGTTACACAAACACCAGAAATAATAGTAAATTGCAAATACGAAACAATACCTGAAAGATTCAATAGTACAGTAAATTATAGCTTATCAAAACTACCAGGTGCAAAATGATTAAATGTATATAATAGTTGGTGTTGATACAGGTAAAACCTCCGCTATAGCATGCTTGAATTTGAGCGGTAATTGTATTTATAAAGCGCACAAGAGAGATGCAGGGGCAGAGTGGATAATTAATTCAATAGAAAAAATAGGTACGCCTGTAATAATAGCTAATGATAAGCACAATGGAAAAAGTGATATAATAAGAAAGATTAATGCATCTTTTAATTCAACAATATTTTTGCCTAAAATTGACATACCTGTAAAAAGTAAGAAATTAGAAGCAAGAATAAACAAGATAAAAAACCCACACGAAAGAGACGCTTACACAGCTGCATTAAGGGCTTATAATAGCTATTCTAATAAGTTAAAACAAGCGGAACATTTAGCTAATGAAAATGGATATAAGAATGTAAACTTACTCAAAGCAAGAGTGATACAAAAATATTCAGTTAATGAAGTATTTGAAAATAAAAAAGTAAATAGATGAATCAATGGCAAAAAGTAAAAATTTGTATATCCTTTATTCTATACTAATTCTTGTTTCATTTACATTTGCAGTTAGATCTTCAAACAATGCATTCATGACAACTATACCACTTTTTGTTGAAAAATATTTTCATTTTAATGAGACGGATGTTGGATTAATAGCAGGATTTTCTTCTTTAATAATGTTTTTAACAACTCTTTTTATAAATAGTAGATTGAATTCAAAATCCCGCAGATACTTATTTATTTTTTCTAATGTGCTGATAACAATTTCTTTGTTATTGATAATTTATTCTACAGTATTTTCTGTATGGCTTTATGTATTATTCATAAGCTTTTCAGCTGGAATAATAATGCCAAATATAATAACATCGGCAGGAGATTATTCTGATAGAAGGATAAGAGAAAGAATGATGGGTATATATACTTTGGCATTGAGTGCAAGCTTAATAGTTGGACCTACGCTAGAGGGATTAGTACTTGATTATTTCCCACTAAAATATGGATTTCTTTTATTTGCACCTATAAGTGCTATTGCGGTTATATTATCACCTTTTATGAAGTTTCCTGAATCGAAATCAGAGGAATCAAAAGATGTAAAAGTTTTCTCAAATCCGGGTTTTAAAGTTGCAATCTTTTCTATATTAACCTATAATGTACCTTTTGCAATGATTATATATTTTAGCGGTATATTTGCAGAACAAACTTTTAAAATGCCATACTCGATTATAATGCTTCTTTTCTCATTGTTATTTACCGTATCCTTTATATCAAGAGGTATTCTTTCATACTTTGTACCTTCAAATCTTTGGAGGTATATAAAATTTTCAATGCTTATGACTGCTATAGGTGTATCTGTTATATTTCTTAGTAGAGACGTTTTATTTTATGTTATAGGTATAATGCTTCTTGGAATACCGCACGGACTCACTTATCCTCTATCAATATCTTCAATAGGTAGATCATTTGATATAAACAAACGTAATAAAGCAAATAGCTATTTCTTCGCTATAATCATGCTGATAAATATAGTTGTACCTACTGCAGCTGGATTATTGATAGATCATATAGGATTTAGAAATGTTATGGTACTTATAGTACCAATTATAATAGTGCTATTCATTTTAGCTAGAAGAGAAATAAAATTTATAAAACTGAATAAATTATCTGAAAGATAAACTACTTTTATCTTTCACTTTTTATTATCATAATAAGAGTTGACAAAATTTTGGAAAATAAAAGATATCAATTTAATAATTTTCATTTTTAATTAGAATTATTTTAAGTATTATTTTAATATTAAATTTTAATAAAATAAAAAACAAGAATAACCTGTGTATTATTTCATTAATTTAATACCAAGTTTATAAATTCTTAGGTTTAAGATCGCAAGGCCTAAATTAAAAAATTATCTTCTTTACGGACTTTTTTTTATGATCTCCTATAGAAGTCATGACAGCCTGAAGCCATACAGTTTGAATAAGAGTGATCGCTTTTTCATTTGCCTCTTTTTTAGGATATTTTGAATACCTATCTTTCAATGACTTTTTATAATTCTCACAGATTTTTTCTCTATCTTTTAGATTTGGAATAATTTTTCTTTTTTGATAATATCACAGCAGTTGCAATTGCCGATGCAAGTAAAATAGCAGTCCTTAAATTATCTTCATTATTTTTATTGCCAATAACATAGTTTAAAGCTTGATTCAGTTTATTTATTATATTAATTACTTTTTCTGATTCTTTATCTGTGTTTTTGCTTTTAAAATCTATTTTATTAGCAAGCTTTGGAATGTCTTTTTCTGATAAGTGGTGTGTTATTCCATTTTTTGTGGAGTTTATATAGAGAATAATCTCATTAAATGATTTGTCATTTTTAAATTCAGATGCTATTTCTTTAGGATTTTTAGACCCCAAATATGAAATAGCATTTTGCCCTTTAATAGACCAATCTTTTTCTTTTTTTGTGAAATATTCATATAGGAGATAATCACTATTTAACATATTAATTTACCTACACATATTAACTTTTTTTAATATTAATATTTAGATATTTCTATGATTATTGTACTTATTAGGACATTATAAAATTTATATTTTATTTACCCGTAACAGGATACAATTGCGTAATTCAATAAATACCTTGCCTGAACTTGTAATAATGTGTGAAATGCAATAATTGCATTATTTTAATACTCTCTTTATTTT
Organism: Microcaldota archaeon; assembly: GCA_021821445.1. Classification (GTDB taxonomy): domain Archaea; phylum Micrarchaeota; class Micrarchaeia; order Micrarchaeales; family Micrarchaeaceae; genus Mancarchaeum. Next base: position 61,475 of record JAKACK010000001.1, read on the forward strand.
TGTTTATAGGTAGATTTAAAAAAAATAGTAATGCTCCCACCGAGATTTGAACTCGAGTTTCAGCCTTGAGAGGGCTGTGTCCTTGACCGGGCTAGACGATAGGAGCAAATAAACTTATTATTCACTTAAATTTTTTTTGTGAATATTATTAATTCCTTTTTCTTGTTTTAGTTATTTTTTATAATTAATGATAATTTTATTTCTCTTTTATTTGGGGTTTATTGATATTTATTTAAAATTATAAATTTATAATTTATATACGTTTTGTTTTTTATTTCAATTTTACTAATGACTCCCTTAACTTTATGATAGGGCCTATCTACAAAATAATTAGTTATTTAAAAATGCGCTAGTCTGATTTAATAATTAATTTATTTTTTATCTTTATTTAGGTTCTTTATCCTTTGATTTGATCTTTTCATGTAGTCATAAAATAGCTTATAAATTAAGAAAAGAACCATAGCTAGAATACCAATTGACGCCATTAACAGTACTAAATTTCCTGTAGGTAAAGCGTACATACCAAAAAGTATAAGGAGAATATCATAAATTAAACTTCCTGTCATAGAGTAGAATAAAAATCTCTTTTTACTTATTTGAGCAAATCCTGCTGGAAAACTTACTAATCCTCTTACTACAGGTATCATTCTTGAAAAGAACATTGCTATATTTCCATTTTTAGAAAACCATATATCAAAATCATCTAATGACTCTTTTTTAATATGAAAAACTTGAAGATTTTTATAAATAAAATCTTTTCCTAAATAATACCCTATATAATAATCAATAAAAATACCTATTAAATTTCCAAATAAAGCTGCAATTAATGCAATATAAAAATCTAATATACCCTTAGATACAAGTAATCCTGTAAATGGGAGTATTACCTCACTAGGTATTGGTAGGGATGCACTTTCAAGTGTCATCAATATTATAATTGACAGATACCCATAATGATATATAAAATCTTTAAATACCAATACAGTATTGTTTAAATTTATTATCAAATAATAGATTAACGTTAACATTTATGTATACTTTTTATGTGTATAAATAAAAATGTATACTAAAAGATACTTGTAAACTATTATATTATGGGAAATGAATTTGATTAATAAGAATAGAAGTAACAATAGTTACATTATAAAAATATATGTAGGTATAAAAATGAAGATATTGAAATATTATAGGGATGAATCAAAATTTTCAATTATGGTTGAGACCTTTGAAGATTTATGGACTCTTGAAAGAATTATTTTTAAAGGAGATTTAGTCAAGACAAAGAGCCTTCGTAGGTATAAACCCAACGAAACAGATGTTGGAGAGTTAAAAGATGTGATAATTGAGGTTAATGTTGAAAAAACAGAACTGGATAAGAATGCTTCAAGACTTAGAGTTCTTGGAAAAATTGTTTATGGAAAACCGATGGACTATATATCATTGAATAGCCATCATACATTAAATATAGCACCTGGAGATAAATTAGAAATAACGAAATCTGAATGGGATCAATATATAATTGATTTGCTTGAACGCTCAGTAAAAGAATCAAGAAGACCAAAATTGGGTATTGTTTTGGTTGATGATGAAAAAGCTATATCTGCGAAAATACTTGGTTATGGTATTGAATTTGGAAATGAAATTTATAACAACCTTAGCAAAAATCTTAGTTCTAAGGAGTATGACGAATATCAGACTAAATTCTTCAACAAAATTATAGATTTAATCAACAATATGGGAGTGAATAAAGTAGTGCTTGGAGGACCTGGATTTACAAAAGATAATATAAAAGCTTATATAGATAATTCAGTTGATAAAAAAGTAAATAATGTTGAGATAATATTGAAAAATGTCAGCAACACAGAAAAATCAGGAGTTTATGAACTTATAAAGAATGATGAAATTAAAAAGTTAATGGAGGATGAACTTATAAGATCAGAGTTCTCTTTAATGGAAGAATTTCTTAAAGGGCTTACAAGTGGATCATCAAAATATAAAATAGAAAATGTAAATGAGGCAATCGATAATTATGAAGCTGATACTATATTGGTTAATGATGATTTGATAGATGAATTAGATATAAAGAATTTGCTTAATAAAGCAGAACAATATAGAATTAATATAAAAATATTCAATTCTTTAGATGAAGCGGGACAACAATTAAAAGCATTCGGTGGAATTGCATCTATATTTGTTTTAAACAAAAATAATACTTAATAGTTAATTTATAACCTTTTATTAGAAGTTTTAAATTAATCTTTTATACTTACAGCATATACGCCATTAGTTTTTATATTTTCTTTTTTTGCAATTTTTGATTTGTCGACATTAATTATTATTACATAGCCACTCCAATTTGAAGTTAAATCTTCGGAACCACATATAGGACATCTATTCCCGTGACTTATTATAAATTTACAATTTTTGCATGCTAATTCTTCTGCCATATATTTTCACCTCATTTTGAATTTTTCTTTGCATTTTTCGCTGATTGCTGTCCCTTGCCCTCTTTTGGTTTTGAATTTTTCTTTCTTGTTTCTGCTTCAACCCATTCAAGTTTTCCCAATCCATATAATTTCATTGTCAATGCAATTCTAGATTCTTTTAAGGATTTTTTAAGACTAACTGTGGATATCTTTGTATAAACAACATCCCCTTTTTTCAGAGTTTTATTAGAATTTTTAGAAACAAATGCAGAAACTTTTTTGTCAAATGATATAAAATCATCGGTTATCTGTGATACATGTACAAGTCCATCGATAGGTCCTATTTTTACAAAAGCCCCGAAATCTGCGAGTTCACTTACAAAACCTACGTCTATTTCATCAATCTCAGGTTTGTATGTTAATACCTTAAAACTTACATCATGATGTGTAGAAGCATCTCCTGGATATATTATTCCGTCACTTATATCGGTTATATCATAAACCGCTAATATTACACCTAAATCTGAATCTATTAAACCTTCATATCTTTTTCTTAGTATATCAGAAGCAACCTTTTCTATATCCTTTCCAAATTCTGAGGGAGGTAATTTAAAATTATCATTTACTGAGAATAATTTATACATTTTTTCACCATTTTATTTTAAAAAGCATTTAATATTAACTTTTTTGACTTTTATATTATTACTTTTAAGCTTTTTATATAATAATGTATCGTTTGTTATTATTAATTGATCAACTTTAGATTTATCATTATATAACGCTTTTTTAAGTATCCAATCATCAACGAATTCATTATTCTTATATACTTTAACCTTTTTATTTTTAAGTATTTCCATTGTTGTTTTGGCAATTATTGATAAATTGCTATTTCCACTTGATAAACCTTTCAATTCCCTAAGTATACCATCAGATATAGCTATCTGAGCATTATTGAATTGTTGACTTACCTTTAATATTATATCACATTTGTTTTTTACACTGAATAGTAAAGAACTTGTATCTATTATTATCTCCATACTTTATATTTAGTAGCATTTATATTTATTTTTATTTAAATATTATTATGGAAAATTTTAAAAGTGATGATGAAAAAGAAACTTTTATACTCAATAATTTTAAGGTTATAGGAGTTGTCGGATGCTCTAGGGTTGAAGGAAAACCTTCTCATGATATTCCCAAATATATGAAAGATGCAGGCTATAAGATAATTCCTATAAATCCAAATGCAGATACTATATTTGGTGAAAAATCTTATCCTGATTTAAATAGTGTTCCTTTTAAAATTGATATTGTTGATGTATTTAGACCTGCAGATGAAACTTTAAAAATTGCTGAGGATGCTTTTAAGATAGGTGCAAAAGTTGTTTGGCTTCAAGAAGGTATTGTAAATGAGGATACAGAAAACTATTGCCAAAAGCATGAACTTCTATTTGTAATGAATAGATGTATAATGAAGGAGTACATAAGATTGATAGAAAAAATAACTTAAATTTATCCTCTAACTTTTTGTATCTTTGATAATCTTAAATTTAATTGTTCTAAAAGTATTGCTGCATTATTTTTTTCAGTATCTTTTGTTGCATAAAGCAGAGTTATGGAATCTGTATTTAAAGCAATATCTATTAATTTGTCAAATACCGGATTAGTTTTTAATTCTTCGATATATCTTTTTTTAAATTCATCCCATTTATCTGGATCATGTAAAAACCATTTTCGTAATTCGTCACTTGGCCCTACGTTTTTTAACCATAAATCAATATTTGAAGTACTCCTTCTAACTCCTCTTGGCCACAATCTATCAACCAATATACGAGTACCATCATGGATATCAATTTTTTCGTAAACCCTTTTTATTTTTATCATATAGTTATTTTTGTTTTTAATCCTTTTAAATGTAATGTATAAATACGCTTTTTTAGGGTTATTTAAAAATGATTACTCTAAAAAATAAGAAGTATATAGAAAGTATTAAAAATAATAATATGTAATATCAATTAAGCAATTATGGTGGTCAGATGAGTTTATTTGGAAAGCTTGGAAAAGATTTAGGAGTTTCTAATGGAGTTGATATAGAAGATTATATGAATTCTCAGGAGATGGAAAATGTTGATGTATTAAATGAACCTGCAGATTTTTATGTTAAACCATTAAATTTAGAGAGTGAAGACGATTTATCGACTATAGAAGAAGAATTAAATAAGAAAAATATAATATTACTTGATGTTGCTAGTTTGGTTAATAGACCAAAAACATTGAAAGCAATAGTAGATAAAGTAAAGGAATATACAAATAAAATTGATGGAGATATAGGCCAAATAGACACTGAAAAAATAATAATAACTCCTGCAAAGGTTAAAATAATAAAGAAGAAAAAACAATAATTAGTTTTGCTTTTTCTTATTGAATGCTGCTTTTAGAGTATTAATTTCATCTTTTGTTGGATTTGATCTTCTTATTATATGTGAAAATACTCTTTCAACCTCCTGTTTTTTTCTTACGTAACTATTAGAATCAACAAAATTTTTAAATAAATATAGAACAGAGTTGATACTTTTAAGATCTGCATATTTATTATTTATCTCCTTTTCTAAGAAATTAAATTTGTTTAATTCATATAGTATTATAGCAACAGCATGAGATATATTAAGTGTTGGATAATCATAATTCGCAGGTATATATATTGAAGCATCACACATTTTCATTTCTCTTTTTGTTAATCCTGTATTATCCCTGCCTATTAATATAGTAACTTCTTTTAGATTTTTAAATTTAGTTGTAAAATCATCCAATGTATAAATGTTACTTTTTGCTTCATCTGCTTTTTTCCATATTGCTGTTGTACCAACTACGAATTCAGAATCCTTTAATGCATCTTCTATATTTTCATATATAATTGCATTTTCTAATAGTTCTCTAGCATGTTTAGAAAATTTTATGGCTTGATTTCCATTAGGATTACACTTTGGATTAACCATATATAATTTATTAATTCCAAAATTCTTCGCAGTCCTAGCTATATAACCTAGATTTATTTGGTAAACTGGTTCTATTAATAAAAGTTTTATTTTCATTTTAATACCTCAAAATATTATTATAAGCATTATTATACCCAATAGATTTATCAAACAATGTCCAATTATAGTTGCATATAATGAATGGGTTTTTTTAAATATATAACCTGCAATAACTCCGAATATAAAAGCGAATAAGATTTCAGATATTGATCCATATTCAAAGTGTAAAATTGCAAATAAGAATGCACTTTGCCATATACCTATTCTTGGAACTAAAAAGCCCCTAAATAATATTTCTTCATCAATCGGGGCAATTGTAAATGTGAATATTAGAAAAAATACGGGCATACCCATAAATGTAGATTTTACATTTGTTGGCAAGGATATATGAAATATTGATTCACCAAAAGAAAAGATTATTTCTAAAAATATGATAATTGCGAAAAGAACTATTCCATAAATTATATTCTTGGAGGTTATTTTATCCTTTGAAAGACCCAAATTTTTTATTATTAGGCTTAAATCTTCTTTTTTAGTTAACAGATATGCGAATACAATAGTTGGAAAAGCAAGAGATACTGCTATTGTTGAATATACGTTAGCAGTTATTAGATTTATTATTTTATAGTTGTATAGAATTACAGCTAAAGTTATTATAACCAATAATAGTATTAATAAAAAATATGATATAAATTTGTATTTGCTATTATGATCCTTGGATTTGTCAGAATCTTTTATGGTTTTTTTACTTCTTTTCGGCTTCATGTTTGAATTCTGTGTAGCCACATTTACCACATGCATACCTATTAGCGTGAGAAGCCATCCTTGAATTACATTTAGGGCATAACTTGCCACTTACATAAGATTTAAACTTTTTATCCTTTTTTTCATCTGCCATATTATACACCAATTATTCTGTAATTATGCTTCACTTTTTTCTTCTTTTTTCTCTTCTGCCTTTTCATTCTTTGAATTTCTCTTCAATATATATTTTCTCTCGTACTTATCTATTGATTTTTC
>JAKACK010000001.1:68055-129137 GCA_021821445.1 Microcaldota archaeon
TGTTTTCCTGGAGAACTTGTTTCTATATTAACAACCCTGCAGGCTATACCATCTATAATTATATATCTGCCTACATGTATATCTTTCATAGTCATTTTCATTATATCTTCTTCTGCCATCAAAGCACCTAATGTTAATTATATCTTTATTTATCTTTAAGCCTTTAAATATTTTACTATCTTAAAGTCGATTTATATGTTAAAATACAGTAGGTTATTATATACAAATTATAAATACCTTTCTTATTTTAGATATCTATGCTCATAAATATCATAAATCAAATTTGTTTGTTATTTTATATTATTTTACGAATAATCTATTAACATTTATAATATTTTGTAACGTATTAATTTATGTAAATGTATTACTATAAATTTTTATAGTAACCTATATTGATTTTTGGTTGATAATCTTGGTAAATGCAAAGAAAAATAGTATAAAAAATAGAAGCTTAAAAAATAATAGATTAAGAAGCACTAAAAGTTTAGAGATAGTTAAAAATAAGAATAACAGATTTAATAAAAAAAACTATAATAACGAAAAAAGCAGTACAAAAAATAAAGATAAATCTTTCGGGATTAAACTTTTAATCTACCTTATTATATTCGCTTTAGGCATATTTATTATTTACAAATTATATTATGCTTCTTATTTAGGAGTGGTGTTGCAGTGGGGTTTAGCAATAGTTGTACTTTTAGTTAGCGGAATTATTATACAAAAAGTAGATAACCTTGGAGGTAACTATGGCATATATCTACTCAAAACAACCCATGGATTAAATGGTATAAGAAAGATTGCTCATGCTGATGAAAATTTTTGGAAACTTTTCGCTGCTTGGGGTATGATTTTGGGATTTGGTGTATTCTCTTATCTGATACTTGGAAAAAGCATTAGTAAAAAGATGTATGCATTTGGTTTTATTTCACTTATAGTAATTACATTTTTTGTTCTTCCATATATGACTTATGCCGCAACTTTTATAGATTTACCACAACTTCAAAATAGAGTTAGTTTTATAACCTCTATAAAAGTACCTGGACTATTTACTCTTTTAAATGATACAGCACATGAATCTCCTGTATTGATGATATTGAACATAGTAACCTTATCAACAGGTTTTGCAGGATACGTTTTAGGTGCAATATTTTATAATGCAGGTTCTATATTACTTTTAGTTGTTAAATCTATAGAAGTAACATCTGTAAAGCCCCTTTCACATGGTGTTCCAGGAGTTGCTCCTGTAATTCCAGGTATAGATTTACCATTAGTTGCTGGATTAATCGCACTTGCATTATTATTAGTATTTCACGAATTTTCACATGGAATATTGGCAGAGATATCAAAAATAAAACTAAAATCTATAGGATTGCTAATGCTTGGTATAATACCGATGGGTGCTTTTGTAGAGCCTGATGAAAAGGAGGTATCAAAACTTGATGATTTATCACAGAATAAGATATCAATTGCAGGGGTATCTGCAAATTTTGCATTAATGCTTATATTCTTTATACCTATGATATTAATGCTTCCTTATATAATGACCAGTGTTTATCACACTAATGTTGTTATAACAAGTACAATAAATGGATATCCGGCTTATAAGGTAATTCCAAATGATACCTATCTTTATAGCTGGAATGGGCATAATGTATCTAATTTAAACCAATTAGAGGTATATGCAGATAAAACTAAACCGGGTGAACTTGTTAAACTAACTACAAGTAATGGTAACTATAGTTTTGTCGCAAAAGCTTACAATAAAACTAGTGCATTAATAGGAATTTATGTGTCTCAAGTAACACGTCCAATTACCAATACATTGGGTAAAAGCATAGCATTTTTCTTTTATACATTATTTGCATTATCATTTATGCTTAATTTCTTAATTGGGGCAGTTAACTTACTTCCAATACCAGGATTTGATGGATGGAGAATTTATTCTACTTCAATAAAAAATAAGAGAATGATAAATTTCTTAATAATAATGATATTGATAGCACTTTTATTGAATGTTCTTCCATGGTTTGGTTGATTTTTTTAATTTACTTATTTTATTATTCTGTTAAACCTTTTTTTAATAAATCTACGGTACCAAAATCCATAGTTGAATCATACCCAACTATAAAAGCTTTCATAGAGTCTACATTTATATATTTAAACAGAGGAGATAGCAGCAATTCTTTTGGAATAACATTTACATCTGTACCCCCTGAAAAATAACTCATCGCTGGAAGTACAAGAATCTTTTTGCCTTTGTAATCCCCATAAAGAAAACATTTTAATTTTTCTTTTGATCCTGCATTATTATATATGCTTATGGCAGGATGCTCATGCCCCATTATGAGCATTTTAACATTTTTTAAATCCTTTTCGTCTGGAAGTTCTTCACCGTGAAGGAATAGATATTTGCCTATAGCAACCTCTTGCCTGTAAACTTTTAGATTGAATGCGTCCTTATATTTTTCAACAAAATTATCATGATTTCCTTTAATTAAAATTATAGATAGATTTTTTGATTTAAGAAATTTTATAAAATCAAGTAGCTCATTAAACTCTTCCACATCAACTTTTGAGAAATCATTTTTTATATCTCCATCAACTATTATTTCTGATGCATCTACCTTTTCTAATGCTTTGTTTATGTATTTTTCTATTGTGATTAAATTTACTTTAGGTATTAAAATACCTTTTTCGGCCATCACACCTTCATAGCCTAAGTGTATATCAGCAACGACTAATGCTTTCAGTGATTTCACATATGCTACAGGAATTCCGTCTATTAATATTATATCGTTATCCAAATTCAAATTATCTTCCTCTCAATCAACCTATGCATTACAAGTTTATGCAGCTGTATAAGATAATCTTTCCTGTCTTTCATCATTACTATATCTGTATGCCCATAGGTTAACATGCTATGTGCAAATGGGGATGGAGATGGTGTATTTATGAATTTATACTTCAACTTTTTCTGCTTAATCTGTTTTAATAAATATTCAGTTCTGGGTAAATCCATCACATCATTTAAAATTTCACGATAGGTCTCTTTTATGATTGGAAAATTTGGATCTATCTCTTCAACTGCTTTTAATATCAAATTTGAACTTATCTGTTGTCTCAATACAGATATCTTATTCCCTTTATAATTTCTCAATATCATAAAGCTACGAGATGCTATTTGCCTGAATTTACGCTTCATGAGTTCAGTATTATTTATATTTGCTGATAAAAGCTGATAAGCATCCTCTTCAATTATATTGTCCATAAGTTTCTTTATCAGCTGTTGCGTTATCTTATGCCCTCCTATTAATAATACAAACCCATTGTCATTCACCATTGTTCCTATATCTTCATTCAGCATTTTTCCCAATACCATCGCTATTAATCTTGATAACGTATCGTTTATCCTTCTACCGTAAAGAGAATGGAATATGAGATAGTTTTCATCTTTCACCTCATCATTTGTGAACTCTATCAACATCAATTTATCATTAGGGACTACCCCTGCAAAGAGTTCCTGCTCTGTAAAATACCCCATTATTGCGTATTTTGCGTACTCATTTATAGGTAATTTTGACAAATAGGTATTGACCTCTTTTGGGAGTAAGTCTCCAGATACTATCTTTTTTAACTTTGGTTTGCTGTATTTTAAATAAGGTTTTATTAATTTTGAAAAATTACGCCTAAATTCACCTATTTCAACCGCAAGTTCATAACTCAATGGCAATGTCTCTGAAAACCAAGGTGGAATTGTTGGTGTTTTTGATGATGCATCCGACACATAACAGCTCATCCCCTTTGAATATTCGAATTTATAAAGTTTACCTCCTAATGTGAAAATATCCCCTGGTTTTAATCTTACTAAAAATCCCTCTTCTAAACTTCCTATGATTGAATTTGTATCCTTGTTGTAAACAGATATTGATACAGAATCGGGTATAGTTCCAAGATTCAGCATGTATATAACTCTTATAAACATACCTCTTTTGCCAAATTTTTGTTTTTCTTCATCATACCATATTTTTCCGTATATGTGCCTGCTTTCAAGTCCAACGTAGTTACCCGCTAGGTAGTTCAAAAGGGACATAAAATCGTTTTTCTCAAGAGAATTGTATGGATATGCTTGCTTTATCAGATTATAAGCTTCATCAACATCCCATTCCTTCGTTATAGCCATACCAACTATATGCTGAGCGAGCACATCAAGTGCGTTCATTGGAATAGAAAACGAATCTAAATGCCTTTTTAAAGCTGCATCAAGCATTATGCTGCATTCAACTAAATCGTCCCTATTCACAACTATTATTTCACCTTTCGCTATCTCTCTGAATGAGTGACCACTTCTTCCTATACGCTGTATTGCACGAGTAACACTTTTAGGAGAACCTAATTGCACCACATTATCTATATCTCCTATATCAACCCCAAGTTCTAAGCTTGTTGATGAAACAGCACATTTAAGATTTCCTTTCTTTAAATCTTCTTCTATCTTAAATCTAGAACCTCTAGATAATGAACTATGGTGAGCACCTACCTCTTCATCCGTGTAATTGAATCTTTTCTTTAAGTTGAATACAACACGTTCAGTACCACTTCTAGTATTTGTAAAAATTAGAGTTGTTTTACTTTTCTTTATTATCTCATTTATATCTTTGTAAATTGCACTTTCTATCTGCTCACCTGTAGAATAAAGCATATCCTTTACAGGGCTTATCGATTTTACAGATAGCTTTTTACTCCAGGACGCATCAACTATATAACATGACCTAGGTTTGCCATTTTCATAACCAACCAAAAACTTTGCTGCCTCTTCCAATGGGTATAGGGTTGCACTTAAACCAACTCTATTTACATGTTTTCCTATTATATTATCCAATCTTTCTAAAGATAGTGAAAGGTGTACACCCCTTTTGTTGTTAGCTAATTCATGTATTTCATCGATCACGACGTATTCTAATGAATCTAAATTTTTTATAAAAGAGGTTGAATTTAGTAATATGGCGAGGCTTTCAGGTGTAGTTACCAAAATATTTGGAGGACTTGTGAGCTGTTTCCTCCTTTCCTTCGCTTCTGTATCCCCTGTCCTAACCCCAATACTCACACTTTTTATATTGCCTTTCACTATGTCGATTCCTTTATCTTCCCTTATCATATTATATATTCCTTCAAGGGGCTTCTCTAAATTTCTCAATATATCATTGTTCAATGCTTTTAATGGAGATATATAAAGGCAGTAAATTTTATTGTCAAGTTTTCCATTAAGTGATTTATTGAAAAGTTCATTTAGTATTGATACAAAAGCAGACATTGTTTTTCCAGAACCTGTTGGTGCTGTTATGAGTATATTTTCTCTTTCTGATATCAGCTTAAAACTGAATTTTTGTGGCGGTGTTAACTCTGAAAAATTAGATGTGAACCATTTTCTGACATAACTGTTTAGTACACCTAAACTCTCTTCATCCTTAAATGGTTTGTTAATAATCTTTATCATAGTATCATTTAGAATAAGTGGATATGTGACATCCTCCCACCCATAAATGAGTGGGCTTTTAGAGTGGCTATAATTGGTTGTCATGATGCCACCCGTGTAGTTCCTGCTTCATTGGCAACTGCCTCCCTTGCGGAAGGTCTTACATCGTCTCCACCGGCTTGACTTCCCGAATGTCCTTCGGTAGTTTTGACAGATTTTCCGTCAAAATTTGAACTCTTTGAGTTCAAAGATCTATTTAATATATTAACACTTGCATTTATATCTCTATCCTTTTTCATACTGCACTTCTCGCAGATGAATGTTCTCTGCGATATTGATATATTTTGCACATTTCCACAATTGCTGCAAGTCATCGTGGTATATTTTGGATTCACTGCAACTACTGCGCAACCAGCACTTTCAGCCTTGTATTGCAGAAGTTGTGTGAAGTTTCCCCAAGAACATTCTTCTATTGACCTTGCGAATCTATGGTTTTTTACCATATTTGGTATTTCAAGTTCCTCATATGCGATTAATGAGTATGAATTTACTAACTGATGCGAAATCTTGTGAAGTGTGTCCTGTCTTATCCTTGATATATATTCTGAATATCTTGCAAATCTTACTGCTGCCTTCTTTCTGTTTTGAGATCCTTTATCCTTTTTTGAAATATTCTGTTGAAGAACTCTTGCGTGGTTCCTCTGATGTTTTGTTATCTTGGCATTCTGTATTATTGTATTATTTGAAAGTGCAACATACTGTTTTATTCCTAAATCAATACCTATTTTTGGTTTGCTGTTCGATATGAATGGTTTATTATCCTTTTCAACTGAAATTGTGATATGCCATTCCTGCGACCTTGTTTTTTTAATGGTAAGTGTCTTGACCTTTCCCTCTATTTCTCTATGGTTTACAAAATTTATCCTTCCTATCTTTGAAAGATTTACCTTTTTCTTTTCAATTTTGAAAGCATTTACTTGAGGATATGTTAAAGATGGCACGAATTTCTTATATCTTGGAAATCCAACTTTTACTTTATTTCCCTGCTTCTTTTCCTTGCATCTCCTGAAAAAGTGTTTGTAAGCATCTGATACTCTTTTTGAAACGTTCTGGAGAACCTGTGAATGCAATTCTGCAAATTCTGGTTTTTCCTTCTTAATCTGCGTGAGCCATACATTCATTCTATATTCTGTTAGCGTCTTGCCTGTTTCCTTGTAGTATGTCTTTGATTTCTCAAGGAGAAGGTTGTAGAGTTCCTTTGCGAAAAACATCTGCCTGTTTATTGTTTCCTTCTGTTCTTTTGAAGGATAAGCTCTGTATTTGTACGCAGTTTTCATGAAAACCATAACTATTATATAATTCAAATTTATATACTTTATGATGGACTTATATCCCAACTCTGAAGAGTGTGAGTTTTACGCCCACATTGATAATTAAAATGTTAAAAAAATAATAATAAATCAATTTACGCGTAAATTGATTTATATTCTGCTCCTGTATCGTCTTTTATATTGATACATTCACCTTCACATTCAATTAAGCACGCTTGACACAATATGCAGGCTTCTCCACTTACTGCAACGGATATTCCACCGCTTGTGCCATCATTGTCATCTGCAAAGTGCCTATGACCATCTTCAACGTCCTTCCATTTTTTTACAACTTCCGGATCAGAAACTCCTTCCCACTTTTCATTCTCAGGTGCAGGATCTCCACTATTGACTTTATCCTTTTCCTTTCTATCCATTAATTCAAATACGCCCACTGGACATACATCTTTACAATGCTGACATCCTGTACATTTTGGTTTATCTACCCATACCTCCATTAAATCATCTTATATTATTATTTTTTGAGTAAGAAATAAAAATACTTAACTTACAAAAATTAACATAATTGTATGATTATGCAATCAAGCATCTGATTTTACATCCTCAACTTGAGGGGAATTCATTTCAGACTTGTACTCTATATCTTTATAGCTCAAGTTCTTCATACGTATTGTGCTCTCCAATGCATCTTGAACTGCTAAAAGGGTATTGTGCTTTGATCTAGTTCTTCCTTTTGAGAAACTCCAGATATCCTGCACACCTGCTAATTCAAGCATTTTCTTCACTGGTTTGCTTGCAACAATTCCAAGACCTCTTGGTGCTGGTTTTAATGTGACAACAACACTCCCACATTTTCCGCTAACATTGAAAGGAAGGCTGTGAGGAAGACCACAAGTACACTGCCATGATCCACAACCCATAACAACAGGTATTATGTTCAATTTTGCATTTCTTATTGCATTATCTATAGCTTTTTTAACTTCTACATCCTTGGCTGCTCCGACTCCAACGTGTCCATTAGAATCTCCTACGATAACAGTTATTTTAAATTTCTGCTTTCTGTTATTTTTTGTCATTCTTTGAACACTTGAAATATCTATTACCTCATTCTTAAGATTTGGAAGAAGTACATCAATTATTTCTATCTCTTCTATATGCTTTCCCATATTGAATATCTGTTCAATTGATGTTATTGTTTTATCTTTGACCATCTTTCCTATTTTTGTCTTAGGCTCCCATGCCTCAACATCAACAAAATTATTCTCATTATTATTTTTTTTGTAGGATTTCTTAAACATGATCATGCACCATTAATTTTAATTTTTACCTCATCAAAAAGCTTTGACATATTTGATATATCAAATTTTTTCTCTTTGTAACTGGTTAATGTTTCCTTAAATTTTTTATCCTTTGCAGCCTCTTCTATATGCTTTCCAGAAATTCTATCCTTATCAAAATCTATATTTGAATTCAGTTTTAATCCGGAGTCCATACATCCCTTTGCTCCTGCGAAGATAACGTTGTTCTTTATAGGTTTATATAAACCTGTATCTAGTATTAGATTTGAATCAAATTTTTTCTCCTTTGCTTTCTTTGCAAGCAAAACACCTGTTAGATAAGCAGTAGGAATATTACTATGTGATACCCAACCCAATTTATCGAGATCCTTTGAATTCGCTGTGGTGATTATTTTATCACCTATTGGAGAGTATTCTGCAATCTCCATTATTATGTGCTTGTTTGTTTTCCTTATCACTAATCTTGGTATACCACTCTTAAGAAGTGCTAACCTTCTTTTGTAATTGGTAACTGATTTTTTTCTCCTTCTCTGTATCATATGTCTCATAATAATCATCATATGTGCTTTAATTTATCGTACATTTCATCATTTAGCATTATACCATGTGTTTTTATGTGATTCAAAAGTGAACTCTTGTTCGCAAAAGTACCTCCTTTTACCAGTGCATAAAACTTTTTAAATGTTAAATTATCTATTACTTTATCCTCTTTAAGCTGCTTTATTATCCTACGTTGAGCTCTAATCTTCTTCATATAAAGATCTCCTGTTCTAGCTTTTGTAGTACCTCTTTTTCTTCCAGGACCTCTTGCTCTACCTTTTTTTCTTTTCTCTTTTAAAAGCTTTCCATGAAGACTCAGAACTTTTTTCTTGGGTTTTGCATAAACTGCATTCTTCTTTATAAGATCTCTGACATCTTCTCTTGTTATAGCTTTGGTTGCATCTTCTAAGCTATCCTCTTTGATACGTACCGCATTTTTACCTCTTTTCATCAAATCTGCTGCAACACGCTTTGTAAGTTTTATACTCATAATGAAACACCATTTGTAACTTTTATTTTATGTTCATTTGCAATTTTCATAAAGTCAAGTTTTTTCCTTTTCCCTAATGCTTTTGCAAATGTTATATCGACTTCTTTTTTCTCTGAAATTATATTATTTAACTCTGTTAAATTATGTACAACTACTGCACGCTTACCGTTTGCTCTTATACCATTAAGCTCTTTTGGATTTTTGTACCCTATTGTAGGTTCAGCACCTGCAAAATTCCTTTTTATCCTTTTTTTATTATCAATTCCTCTTTGTTTTCTCCATCTAGCCTTAACTCTTTTTCTGTTTTTTGATCCGAAATTAGGAACATTGAATTTTGGATGCTCTTTTTTTATTTTTACCATAATAATCACTCAATTGAAAAGTATATACCATCTTGGAATACTCTTTCATCTTTATTTTTTACTTTTGTTGTATTACGTATGTTAGCAGCTGTCTGCATTACATCATCAAGTTTGGTGCCATATATTCTTAAAAGTTTATCCTTTATTTCTATTTTTGAGTCACCGACTATACTGCTATTTCTTGGCACTCTTTCACCAAGCATATTCTTTATTATTAAATTTTTTCCTTGAACTTCTAAAGTAATTGGAAAATGTGAGAATACTGCTTCCATATTTGTTTCAAAGTACTCGTTTACTCCTTTAAAATCATTAGTTATCTCTTTTGTAAATGCTGCTATAACATTTGATGCTTTTTTGTCAAGTTTTTTGTAATTGGTTTTTATTATTACAAGTTCACCATTTTCTATCTTGACCTGCATTAATCCATCATTGAATTTCCTTTCGTTTGTGCCTAAGCTTCCAGTTACCTTTACCAAATTTCCGTTTATTTCTGCTTTTACTCCTTCAGGTATTTTGATACTTACCATATAAATCATCAATTAAATTAATATACATACATTATTACAGATCCGCCAATTCCTTTCGCTGTTGCCTCCTTGTTGGTTAATAATCCTTGATTTGTAGTTAGTACTACTATTCCAAAATCTTTACTTGGAATGTATCTTTCTTCATACTTTGATATGTCATCTTTTGTTACTGAGAATCTGGGCTTTACCACACTTATCATGTTTATTTTGTTTAGGAGTTTTATTTTTAGAAATTTATTATACCTAACAGTGAATTCTTCAAAATCTCCTATATACCCATTTTCTTTCATTATTTTTAAAATTGATTTTATTAACTTATTAGATGGTACAGTGCACTCTGCTCTACCGATTCTTTCATTTGTTTTTATCGTGTTAATTGCATCCGCTAGTTTATCTACCATAATAATCAACCATATTTTCTAAAGTTAAGGCTCTTTGCCACTTCTCTAAAACATCTTCTGCATATATATAAGTTGTGAGATCTTATTAATCCTCTGCTAGTACCACATCTTTTACATTTTCTGGTACCCTTACCCTTAAATTTTTCTTCGTTTTTAACCATCATAATTATTCACCTACAGACACATGATATTTCTCTTTCAAGAAATTTTTAATCTCATCATTTGTTATAGTCCTATGTAAATCACTAATTCTGCCATATTTAATTTTTTTATTAGCAGTTCTAAATCCGGGTCTTTTTAAACTTATATTTACATTCATACCCAACATTCCGATAGCAGGATCGTATTTAACTCCACTTATATCTATATACTCTCTTATTCCGAAGTTAATTGTATTTTTTGTTATCGCTTTTGGTTTGAGCTTGTTTTCTACTGCATCAAATAGTTTTGGTAAAACATCTTCTGCATCTTTCCTTCTTAAAGTTACAAATGCTCCTATTTTAGTCCCTTTAGTTATTTTAAATGTAGGATTTCTCTTTTTTGAAAGGCTATCTGCAGGCTTTTTATTGGTTATTTTTGATATTAACTTTTTTGCATTATCCTGCATTCTTGAATCGCTACCGCTTCCTATATTTATAACTATTTTATCAATTGTAATATTTTTCATTTTATTTATATCTGCCATGTTAACTCATCACGATAATATTTTTTTCTTTTGTTTCAAATTTGTTCCCTTTATCATCTTCTATGAGAACTACCTTTTCTATATGCATATTTCCAGGTTTTATCTCTGTAATTTTACCTGTTGATGCGGCGTGTACCCCATGTACAATGATACATTTAGAACCTTCTTTGAACTTAAAAATCTCACCAATCTCCTTCTTTGAATTTATTTTTACTGAATCTCCAACATAAATATCCTTGGCTTTATCTGTTGCATCTATTGATTCGCCATCACTTAAACGTATGAATATTTTTCCTTTTGGAGCTTTATACTTCCCTACAACCTTATATATAAATGAATCATTATCATTGGTTTCATTATAAGATATATGATTGAATTGATCAACACCTACTTTGTAATGCTTATTATTTACTGTTATAATATCATTTAATCCAACAGGATATTTCTTTTCTTTTATAACTTTTCCATTTATCTTGATCTTTCCCTCTTTTATTATCTTTCCAGCATCTGCATAATTTTCAACTATGTTAAGTTGTTTTAATGGAACTACCAATGATACAGAATCATCATAATTGTGTCTTCCTGGATTAGGTCTTGAAATATACATTTCTTCTTTACTATGTATGTTGAAAAATCTTGGTGCTGCCAAACTTTTAATATGTCTTGTTCCTCCTTTTTTTGCCATCATAATCACTCTGTTACTTCTTCAACTGTATCAACAACTTCAGGCTTATTCCCTTTAACATCAGTATCTTTTACTTTCTCTTTATTCTTTGGTATTTCTTCTTTTTTTGAATCTACTTCTTTTTTCTGTTCTTTTGTAACTTTTGGTTCTACGACTTGCTTGAGTTTATATTTATTTGCTCTATATTTATCGGTTAAATTTAAATCAATTATAGACAAATTGTTCGCTTTAATTGGTATACCTGATTCTTTACCTCTTGAATTCTTTCTTTTTAATGAATCAATATACACTACCTGATTCTTTAAACTTACCATATTAACTTTACCAGTTATATTTTTATGTGATCCTACCATTACTTTTACAGTATCTCCTTTACTTACCTGGATAGCCCTATTTTTTAAATTATATTTTTCCTTAGCTACCTTATCTAAATGAACGTGTACAAAATGCTGTTTCAGATGTAATGGAGCATTATGCCTAAATTTTAACTGCTTTTTTGGTTTACTACTTTTTAACATTCCCATTTTAATCACTAAAAATTATATAACTCTTGAAGCAACTCCGGCAAGTTTTATATACTTCTCTATAACTTCACGTGCCATAGCACCTTTTACCTCTGTACCTACAGGTAAATTGCTTTCAGTTATAAGAATTGCTGCATTGTCTTCAAATCTCACATGAACCCCATTCATTCTTCTGAAAGGGTGCTTTTGTCTTATTATTATAGCACGAACCTTTTTCTTTCTATAGGATGGAGTTCCAGTTTTTACACTTGCCATAACAATATCCCCTATACCGGAGCTTGCAAGTCTTCCTCTTGCACCTGATTTTCCTATTTTATTTATAATCATTATTGTCTTAGCTCCGCTATTATCTGCACAAGTCAATATGCTACCTGGTATTAAAGTTTTTGATATTTTTCCAGTTATTCCTGCCATTAAGATTCACCTGAGATAATTTTTGTTACAACAAAGCCTTTTGTTTTACTAAGCTTTCTGCAACTTGCTATTATTACTCTGTCACCTGCTTTTGCATTTATGCATACAGGGTTATAAGCGTGCATCTTAGAGTTCTTTCTAAGAGATCTTTCATATTTATGAAGTACTGTTGTGTATACTCTTCTCACTATTGCAGTTTTAGCTGCCTTAGCACTAATCACAGTTCCTTCAAATTCACTTCCGTGTGTCTTTAAATTGCCATGTATTGGACATTTAGGATCATTACATTCCAAATTAATCACTTTTATTTATAAATATTGAGTTAAACTGAGAAATTTTTAAGATTTATGATAATAGTTTGATGTTAATAATTATAAATCTTATCATTTTGTTTGGGCTAAAACCTTTATAAATTCAGGTTATTTTTATTTAAATAAATTACTAGATTATGTTAACTAATCCTCACATTTAACTATTAATTAATCAATATGAAATTATATATATCTTTCGTTATTATTTTTCTAATTTATAACTTCAAATTTTAATTTTATATTTTGATTTTTAAGAATTTCTTATTTCTGATTTTTTTGATAATTCCTTATTGATACTATTTAATCTTTTTTTAATTTACGCTTATTATAGAATTTGATACTCTTCTTTATTCTTTCATAAGGTCTAAAGTTTATTTCTTCTCCTTTTACTTTGTAAAGATTTTTCCCTATTTTAAAATTAAATTCAGAACCAATTTTTGGTACAGTTTTTATACCACATACTGCTTTTATTTTTATCGTATTTTTTGTTTCTTTATAGACTATGCCACTAATCCCGATTTTGTTGATGTCTTTGCAAGAGAACACCCTTACAGGAAGACCTGTTAATTCTTCAAGTACTATATTTTTGTTGTTATACTCCTTATATAAGTTTTTTAGCTCAGTGCTATTTTCATCTTTCATTCTATTCCATCCTACTTTTACTTATCATATTATCTTATAATAATCCTATCAGATATTGTTATTATACGATCTATATCAAATTTTAATGATGTCCCATAATCAGTTTTGACTTGCATTGAACCCTTCTTTACGTCTACATTTGATACCTTACCTATATAGGCACCTATATCATTTAATACAACTTTATTTTTAAGTTTAAGATTTTTAACAGACTTTCTCTTAAATGCAAAGCTAGCATAAGTTACCAAATAACCAATTATGAATGCTATTACTGAATAGTATATGAGCTGATAGAAGTATATTTGCCCTACTACCCATGCTGCAAAGATATAAAGTAAGGAAAGACTTATTACTGAATATCCTATATATACACCTTGATTTACAACTCTATAATACATATGTAGATTGTTTAAATCAATTATTCTACCAAGTATATACAAAGAAAGGCTTACAGGTAACAGAATTAAGATACCTTCCAATGCGTAAGCATAGCTATCAAATATGCTATTACCTATACTTATATTGGATAAATAAGTTGTATATCCCAAAACTATACTTGATATAAAAAACAGTATTGAAGCTATATAAAATATAAAGCTTATCCTGTTTATACTCATACCTAAACCTTCAAAAGAATTTATTATTATGTCTTCAAAACCTAATCCTTTAATTATAAAATATATACCGATTAATACAAATGGAAATGCTATTCCCAATTTTAAATAATAAGATATTGAAAATAGTAATATTAGTACAGCAGGAATTCCAAAAACAATTCTTGCATAATGGGGTTCTTTTAACTTTTCGATTATTGTAAAGTAGGTATTCTCAAATTCTACCGCTTGCTTCATTCTTACAAAATCAACACTATTTACCTTTAATCTGCTTTTTAAAATTGGAATTACTCGGTTATCACTTGCACCATCAGTAACAAGTACGCATGCATCTACTTTAAGTTCATTTAATACATTATCTAATTGTCTTGAAAGTTCCTCATCTGCTATAAATCCTTCAGTTACGGAACCAGTTATCTCAGCAATCTCAACTTCATAATTTTTTTCTTTTAGCTCATCATATTTTTTAACAGCTTCAAAAAGTGTATTTCCATCAGTATCAAGAGGATCTGCAAGGGTTAATTTCTGCGCTGCCTCTAATAAATTATCTCTTCCTATTACAGGCCCATTTATACCTGTCTTTTGGAATAAGTCATTGTCTATATCGACAGCTAGCACCAATAATCTTTCAGTCATCTTATAACCTTTGGTAGTACATATTTATATTTATTTATATTTTTAGATTTTCAAAAATTTATATTTATATCAACAAAATACACATATATTTTACATTTATAAAATTTATCACTTATCCCTTTTATAATTTTATTTGTATTTATATTAGTGGGTAATTGAATGGAAAATAATAATGATAAGCCATTAGAATTGAAGAAATTAGATCCGAAATATGTAGTTGACCAGCTTATGGGTTGCTTCATAAACGCAAATAAGGAAGTTAGTAAAGCGATGAATGAAAAAGTTTCAGATGAGGAGCTTGAAGCCAGAACAAAGATATTTCTTGGAGATGCTTTTAGAAAATGCAATGTTAGTATGGAAAACCCAACAAAAGAGGGTATATTAAAAGCTATGGATGAATGCAGAGCTAATATACTCAATACTATGGGTGAAAAGGAAGGAAGTGAATTTGTCAACAAATATTATATTGAAATGAAAGATTTAGTTGATAAGATGGATGACAAAAAAAGTGAAGATAAATAATTAATTATCTTCTTTTATTGTTTTGTATTTTACATTAATTACACGTGGACCCTTAGGAGGTTTAAACTCTTTTTTAATCCTATGAAATATCAAATATTTTATCAGATAAGCAGCTATAATTAGTATTATCAATAAACTTACAAAAAGTACCAGATGTGTTAGTATAAATATTATAGCTTCGATGAAAATTACAACTATCAATATTAATATTATAAATGCGATTATCAATAGTATTCCGGATAGATTTAATATTTTAACTTGTTGCACCCAATCACTTAGTTAAATTTCAAACAATAAATCTTTATCCTATATTTATTGCTTCAACAGAAATGTTTAATCTATTTGTATATTTTATTTAGATTTAATATAAATGTTTGTTTTTACACTTACAAATTTTGGTTATGATAATATAAATAAAAAATAAGATTAAAGAATTACATTCAATCAAAATGTAATGAATAAATGTTTCTGTATATTGGAATTCCGCCTTTTACTCCGTGCAGTTCATAAGATTTTATAGGTTTAAGTTTTCTATCACTACTAAAAAAAGCATTTGCGATATCTCTACTTCCTATAAATATATTGACACCATTTTTATCCTCTTTTACCCCAGATACAAAACTTCCATTCTTGTTTACGAAATCCAATATCCTTTTTTCAATTTTGACGTATTTACTGTAAATTCCTCTTAACTGGATTTCAGCTTCATAATATCCAGCTCTTTCTTTGCTGCAAAGTGGACATAATATATCAGTAAATTTTATCTTTATATCCTTATCAAATCCAACGAGTTCATTATTTACTTCTTTTTGAAAATGCACTTTTGCAGTATTAGTTGAATCGTCAAAGCTTTCAAGTGCTAATTCAAAATCAGATCTGTGAATCGAAAAACTTATCGCATCGTCAAGAGATTGAGCATTATATTCAATAAATCCAATATGTGTTTTTATCCTTCCACAGGATCTACACAGTGGTATCTTTATTTCTAATGGCAAATCTGCGCTTATTTTATCTATAACACAATGTTCACAGAATTGTCCTATAAATCTTATGTCATCGCTTGACCTATTACATTTTGGACAGTATTTGGTAATTTTTATCACCTATATTTATGTGTAGTGTCTGCTTATTATTGCACCATAAGCAGGTCTTGTTACTGCAATTCCCATTATAACTCCGATTATTGCAGCTTCAGAGAACCCTATTATTGTAACTAAGGATGTTGAGAAGAATAATGGAAGCATAGCTATTATTAATAATCCTGCATCCATCCAAACTATATAAAATGCATGACCTAAAAGGGTCTTTGCTGTACTGGTGTGCCCTTCATTTGATACCATTTCATCAGTTATTACTATTTGTGCATCAACTCCAGTACCTACAACAGCTATTATACCAGCAAAAGCTGCTACATCTATTGTACCTATTAATCCAATTATTGATATTATTATAAATAATTCCATAAACGTTGTCAATAATATAGGCCCTACTAAGAAAGCGCTTCTATACCTTATAGCTATAAATATTGATAAGGATAATATTGCTAACCCTAACGCTATAAAGCTTATTTCTAATGCATTTGCACCTAAGGCTTGTGGAGTTGTTGATGGGGTTCCTACAATAATTCCTATAGGTAATGCACCTCCTGTCAATATACTTGCAATAGTTTTCGTTTCGTTTTTAGCGTATGCTACTTTTGCTGTTAATGGCAATGTTGATGGAGAAGCACCTTGTATATCATAATTTTCTGTTACATTACCTGTTGTTAATGAAGGATCTAAAGGAGGGGCGGATACCAATCCAACTAAAGGCCATGTTTCTAAACTATCTGTAGTTGAATTTATTTGCGCATATATAGGAGTCATATTGGCATTGCTTTCCAATTCTACTGTATAATTCAATTTTCTTAGATAACTTATTAATTTAGGATTTATATTATAACTTGCGAATATAGTTTTGTATCTATTTTTACTTGAATTGAAGAATAGTTCTGCTGAAGTTATACTTGAATTAGAGTTAGTTACTGATATTACAGGTATAGTTTGATTACCATAGCTCAATGCTTCCTTCATATAATTTAAAGATTCAGATTTTGAGATGCCTAGTGAAGAATTACCAAGAATTGAATAATTTATCAATATACTGGAATTAAGTGGCCTATCTAAATACATATATAATGGATAATCAGCATCACCATATACGATATGAGCAAATTTTTGCGCAGCGGGTTCAGTTGTAGAAAAAGTTACTTCCCAAGTAACATTTGGTCCTGCAACTGCTGGTGGTACCTGACCTATACTGTCTCTTATTATATCTCCTCCATTCACTGCTAATTTACCATCTACAATTCCATCAAATCTACCTTGACTTTCAATTATGGATATTGTTTTGTTTATTGATGAGTTAGTTGCTTTTGGTATGGTTACATAAACTTCTGAACTCCCGACCCCTTCAATCGTAACTTCACTTAAACCAAATGTTGAAGCTCTTTGCTCTAATATACTTATTAAATCAGACATTGTTGTTGAATTCACAGCATGGTCTAATTGTACCGGTATTTGTACACCACCAACAAAACTTATTCCAAAGTGTAAACCATAGTGTATATCTAACCCAAGCAGCGCTATAGCTAAAACAGCGAGAATTATTATCCTTCTATCCTTTAAATAACTAGTTACCTTTGCCATCTAGCATCACGTTTATTTTTGTACCATAGTACCATAGCTGTATTTCCAAGCCATGCTGTAAATATATCGCCTATTAAACCGAACAATACTACACCACTTATTTCAATGTATTCAGGTATAAATGCAATATATGAAACTGCAAATAGCATACCGAATGTGATTATTGCTGCACCTGTCATAGTAAGTCCAGTTTTCATAGATTGGAATGCTCTTTCCTCATTAGTTCCATCTGTTCTTTTCAGAACTCTAACTGATGATAGAACCTCTGTATCTATAGCGTAACCTATCAACATCAATAATCCTCCTACTGATGCAACACCAAGTTCAATATGGAATATCCCCATAGCACCTAATGCTATTATTATATCGTTAGCTGCACCAAATATTATAGCAAAAGATGGTATAGGTGTCCTAAATATGATAAATACCACTATGGCTACAATAATAAATGCTACAATTATAATATTTATAACTTTGTTAAGGAAGAACGCACCTAAAGTTGGTGTTATTGTATCATATGAATAGGTGGAAAACGGTATAACTGTTCTTGCAGTTTTAATCAAATATGCTTTATAAGACGTTGATGCATTATTATTCGCGTTTGTTCCTACATTTAACATATCAGTTGCATTGCTGCTGTTAAACTTATAATAACTACTATTTATAAAAGGTTTTAAAGATGATAGTTCCAAAGAAAGAGATTTACTCATATTTATTAATTCAGATGAACTATTAGCTTGATAGGAGGATAATGCTGTTTTTGCAGTTAAATTGCTAGGATTTGCTGATAATTGACCTTCTTGGATTGCTATATTTGCTTGATATTGCGAATAATTTGAATAATATTTGGTTAAATTTAAAAGGTATGTAGAACCTGTACTTATACTTTTGTTTGGAAGGAAAACCATAGATATGTGTTTTACTGTACTTATTTTAGATATAGTGACAGACGTACCTGGTATAATTGAATCCATAGAAGATGTTAATGCTCTAGGAGTTAACGTAGTATTGCTTGTAAATTCTAAGGTTGTACCTCCGGTTAAAGTTGTATCCATTATTATTTTTGGTATAAAGAACAAACTTATAATTAACAATAATATTGGGACTATTACATATAGTTTGTAATTTTTATTGGTGTATATATTATACATTTTATCTTTCTCAATTGTAATCTACTAATAGTTAGATTAAAAATATCATTAGAGGATTATGCCTAAAAATATTTAAAGGATTACAAAATTTATCCATATTTTTTTATAAATTTATAATGTAAAGCTTTTGCAAAACCATATACCATAATGAATATTGCAAATAGCATCAGCATTATTCCAAAATATACACCTAAATCTATTATTCCATTGGTATAAATTAATATAGCCCCTGATATAAATATAAATACTGCCCAGTATAGAGATTTAAACATCTGCCAACCTGAATGTTTTTCCATATAATGCAAATGCCTTGCATATTCTTCTTTTGGATCAATCTCTACAATTATTCTTCTTTTTTCAGGTTCTATTTTTTCATCATTTTGTTTTATTTTTGCTACCATACTATCATCAATTTATCTTTATTGATATGTGACCAACTTCTTCGGTTAAAAATGGCCCTTTAGATACACTTCCTCCAACAGGATTATAAATTTCCCAAATTTCTCCGCTAGTTGTTGTACCTATACCTTTTGGTATAGCTATTGAATTTCCTAAATTTCCAGATATTGAATTTGTTGATGCGGCTGGTACTGAATTAAGCGTATGAGATGAATTAAAAAATACAGTCGCAGTTTCTCCATTATCCTCTAATAATGGTATTATATAACCTGTTGTTGAATATCCTATAACAGATCCTTTAGGGTAATCAAAAATGCTATTTGGGGAAGTAGTGGGTAATGGAATACTTTGTGGTATAAATGCATAGGTTATGTTATACATCCTATGTGTTAAATCCTGCCCTAAAGTCACTCGGAAAAAACCAGGTCCTGTTATTATACTTTTACATGATGCTCCAAATGATGCGATACAACTTTCGCCTGAAAAAGCAGTTCCATTAAAAACTCCCAAAGCATAAAGAGCAGCAAGAACTATTGCAATAATTAAAATTGCCCACCCATACGTCATTAAATATTCCATGGCGGATTGTAACTTCATAAACATCCCTTTTAAACATTTAAATTAAAATATATAAAAATATATTTGTTTGCATCATGGTTGTTTTTATTTTAATTATTTCATTTTTATATAATCTAATTTTCTATTTATAAAAAGAATTTCTTTTAATATTATTATTTTGTATATTTTTAAAATCGTAAACAAATTTTTAATAATATACTCTATAAATATATATTTATGATTAATAATTGTAAAGATTTATTTGATAATTTGTGATTCTGTGAAAAAAGAAATAAGTATAATAATGCCGACCATAAATGAGGAGAGTATTTTTAAATTAATTGATGATATAAAAAAAGGATTTGGCAATAAAGCAGAAATAATTGTTGTTGATAAAAGTGATGAGTCTTATTATAAAAGATTAGTTAAGAAAAATGTAATAGTTATAAAGCAGCAGGATTCAGGTTATGAAAATGCTATAATGTTAGGTTTTAAAAAAGCTACTGGAAAATATTTAGCTACGATAGATCCAGATGGAACTTATCCTTATCAAGATTTAGTTAATGTTTATAATAAAATAAAGAAGGATAACCTAAATGCAGTATTTGGCAATAGATTTGGAGGACTATCTAAAGGATCTATGCAAAATTATATTCGTTTTGGTAATAAATCTTTAACTTCCATTTACCAAAAGCTGTATAATCCAAATATAAAAGATGTCCTGACAGGTGTATTTATATTTGATAGAAAAGCATTTAATATTATAAAAGATGCAACGCCTTATAGAGCAGGAACGGCATTTTTTGCAATTGAATTTGCTAGGCATAAATTAAATATTGGAGAGATTAGCATATTATATTTGAAACGTATTAATGGAAAATCTAAACTTTCTAAATCAAAGCTTTTTTATGGTTTTGGTGTTGCTGGGCATATGGTTAGATATATAAGAGATTATAGTCCATTGCTTATATTTGGTTTAATTGGTAGTCTATTAATAATATCTGGAATAATCGTGGGTATATTCGTAGTTTCTAATTATATTGCTACTGGTACATTAATAGAAGTTGGGAGAGCACTGATATCCTTTATGCTTTTGGTAATAGGATTCTTATTCATAATTACAGGACTTATCTTGGATATGTTGAGGGATATAAAATCCAAATTAAAAGAGATGTAAATTTATCTTTTATTTATATTTGTAGATTTTATTGTATCTATAAAAGTTTATTTGAATAAATGATTTATTTAAAATTTATTTTTGATACTCACTTTTTATTGATATAGGTATCTAATTCTGCAACAAGTGAATTTAGTTTATTAACAAATTCCATGGATTTAGAGAGATTAAATTCTTTTTTTAAGCTATCAAAATCTATATGAACTATATAAACCACATTATTCTCTTGATAAATTAGTATTTTTGAAGGAAGTTCTATACCGACATCAGGATTTTCCTCCATTAAATGTGTTCCAACAATTGGTGATCCAAACATTATTAATTTTTCAGGTCTGAGTGATAAACCTACTTTCATAGCATTTTCATTATGATCAATTGTAGAGAACACTCCAATATTTTTAGATTTAAAGAATTCGTATACTCGGTTACAGGTTTCATCAAAACTAAATGCGCTTTTTTCTTTATGTAAATTAATCATTTTTACCAACTTTCTTTAATATACTAAATTTTATTTTTTATAATAATTTCTATATTTATCATATAACAAATTACTAATATATGAATAATAATATTAAACTTTTGTTTCTTATCTTATATTGAATATATATGCCAGGATGGCAGATCGGCTATGCAGCCGCCTGCAGAGCGGCTAAGGAGGGTTCGACTTATAGATTAAATTATACGAAATTCCCTCTCCTGGCTCTCTATGACATTTAATGTTCATAAATTTAATAAGTAATAATTTGTTATAGAAATTCCAAATCTAAAATTCAATAGTTTAATATATTTTTTGATTATATACTTATGTAATATAATCTGCGGTATTTATTACTTAAATAAATATATTTGTTAATCCCGTTGTAGCTCAATGGTAGAGCGGCCGGCTGTAGCCTGTAAATAGAAAGAAACCGGCAGGTTGGGCGATCGAATCACCCCAACGGGACCTTTTGAAATTCAATAAATAGGAAAAGTTTAAAGATTTTAAAGGTTAAATAACTTTGATGTCTCGGTGGTGTAGTGGTTAGCATACGAGCCTGTCACGCTTGTAACTCGGGTTCGAATCCCGGCCGAGGCGTATTCTGAATAAAACTTATGGGTACATAAATTTTCACTTTAATCCTAATTTTTATTATAAATTTTGCTTATTTGCCTATTTGTTAATTTTTATTTTAACCATCTCATTTTTAAATTTGAGATACAAAATAAATTAGATCTGCATGAAACAGTATAGTAAAAAATATTTTTATCTTTTAAAAATCTATAGGGGTGAATTACTTCATCATTATATATATGCAGAACTTAGCAAAAGTGAAAAGGATAAAGAGATAAAAGATATATTAGAAAAATTAGCAAAAGCAGAAGAAAAACATGCAGATTTATGGAAAAAAATACTCCATATAGAAGAAATACATTTAAGAAAAACAAAAGCAAAACCAATGCTTTTTTTTATTAAACTTATTAGAAGAGTTTTAGGATTAACCTTATTAATTAGTATAATAGAAAGAGGAGAAAGACAGCTTTATAATAAAATGGATTATATAATATCGGTTGGCGGATTCTCTAAATTAGAAAAAGGTATAATAAGTGAAATAAAGAAGGACGAAATGAAAAATGAAAAGCCATTAGAAGATAAAATTCTTTATTACAATTCTGTTCTTGATAACATTAGGGATATAATATTTGGAATGAATGATGGGTTGGTCGAAGTTGTCGCTGCGGTTGCTGGTCTCGGATCAGCACTTTATTATGCTAATTACATACTTCTAGGTGGTATTATAATTGCATTGTCAGGTACAATGTCAATGGCTGGAGGTGCATTTCTTTCTACTGAATATGAAAAAAATATAAATATAAAAAAGGATGGAAAAAAACCAAAAAGTTCGGCTATGTATGTTGGATTAGCTTATATATTCGGTGCAATGTTCCCTTTATTGCCATTTATATTTGGAATTAGTGGTTATTTGGGTGTTGCTATATCTTTAGTTATAACTGCAATAGTACTTTCAATTGTTGCATCAATCATATCAGTTATAAGTGATAAAAGTATACCTAAAAGCATAATGAAAACTCTTTTGATATCTATGGGGGCAGCAGCAGTTACAATAATATTAGGTTATTATGCAAGAGTATTCTTACATATAGCAATTTGATTTTATATTTAATCATTTAAATTTATGAAATACACGTTACTAATATATATCTTAATTTCTAATAATAAATGTAATTGCAATTTCTAAGGTGGTTAAAATGGTAGATAACCAAGAGTTAAATGATAAAATAAAAGAGATAAATGTTCAAATGGATATGTTAATAAATGATACATCAGTACCAAAAAATGTTAGAAGCGCTATATCAGATGCAAAGGTAAAATTAAATAAGGATGGAGAATATACAATTAGAATTTCTTCTGCAATATATAATTTAGATTCTGTCAGTAATGACATTAATCTGCCACCGCAAGCACGAACCATGATATGGAGTGTACTGAGCATGCTTGAATCAATAAAAGAAGGACATTAATATGGATACCTCTGAAAAATTAAAAGAATTTTCAAGTAAACTATCAAAAGTAAAGATGCTTCCAAAAGCAGATATAAGTGAAGATCTTATAGACAATACTGATATTGATAAGTTAGTAGAAAAACTTGTTTTCAATATTGGCACTTTTGAAGGTGTGCACTTTGTAGATTCTAATGAGGTAAAGGAGGCTATATCTGAAGTTAACAAATCCAAGATACCTGTTCGTGTAGAAGTTATAAAGTCTGGAGACTTCCATCCAATAGCTGCTGATATAGCTGATAATTATAAAATTGAAACACGAGATGTTGAACATGCAGAGGGTAATGTAGCAGATTTTGTAAATTATTTTAGAAATAGAATTGAAAGACTAAGAAAGATACTTAATGCAAGACCTTCTCCAGATGGATCACCTGTTGAAAGACTAGATCTGTTAAAGGATTTCATTGGTAGAGATGTCTATATAATAGGTATAGTTACAAGCAAAATAACTACCAAAAAAGGAAATATAATGGTTGTTATGGAAGATGAGACTGCCGATGTAAAAGTTATATTTTCAAATAATAATTCAGCTATTGGAAAAAGCTTGTTTAACACCGCTTCTTCCATAATTAATGATGAGGTTATAGCTATAAAAGGAAAACTGATAAATCAATTTGTCATTGCTAAAGAGATTATATGGCCAGATATACCTATATTAGAGAGAAAAAGCATAAATGAAGATTTAGGAATTGCTTTTATATCTGATATTCATGTGGGCAGCAAACTTTTTATGGAAAATAATTTTGTTTCTATGATAAAATGGTTGAATGGTAATTCCACAGATAAACGTAATAAAGAACTCGCAGGTAAAGTTAAATATATAGTTGCATCGGGAGATATTGTAGATGGTATTGGTGTTTACCCTAATCAGGATAGAGATTTATCTTTACCTGATATGTACATGCAGTACAAAATGTTCTTTGATTTAATAGAAAATATACCTGATTATATACAAATATTTGTACTTCCAGGAAATCATGATTCAGTAAGAAGAGCTGAGCCACAGCCTGCCTTACCTAAATCTTTAATAAAAGATTATCATAGAGATAACGTACATTTTGTATCAAATCCTTCTTACCTTGAATTAAATGGCATAAATGTATTGGCTTATCATGGAACTTCACTTGATTCAATTATAAGTGCAATACCTGGAATGAGTTATGATAAACCTGAACTTCCAATGGTTGAACTTTTAAAAAGAAGACATCTATCTCCTATCTATGGTGGTAATGTTATAGTACCAAGCAAAAATGATAATCTTGTCATAGACAAAGTTCCAGATATACTTGTTATGGGTCATGTACACAAGAACGGAATAGCGAGGTATAAGGGTGTAACCGTAATAAATGATGGTACATGGCAAGCTAGAACGGCTTTCCAAGTTAAATTTGGACAATTCCCCACACCTGCAAGAATGCCTGTTTTTGAAATGAAAAATTATAACATAACTACGGTAAATTTCAGCGGTGAATAAAATGAATATTGATCAATATTTTAAATCCATATCAAATGATGTTGATAAGGCTTATGAAATCGCAGAAAAGGCTAGATCTGAAGGTTATGATCCAGAAACCTTTGTTGAAATAAGACCTGCACCTGATTTAGCTTCTAGAGTGGAAGGAATTATAGGTATTGATGGATTGGCAGCTATGATAAAAGAGAGATCCAACGATGTTAAATCAAATGAGGAGTTAGCATTTTCTGTTACTAGAGAAATATGTAAGAATGATAAATTTAACGATATGAAGCTAGAAAAAAGATTACTTTTAGCTGTAAGAGTTGGGCTGGCAATATTAACTGATGGTATATTAGTAGCGCCTACAGAAGGACTTCAAGGTGTTGAGATACATAAAAACCCAGATGGAACCACCTATGCGGCAATACTATATGCAGGGCCTATAAGAGGGGCAGGTGGAACAAGCGCAGCTTTATCTGTAGCACTTTTAGATGCTGCGAGAAGAGTATTTGATATTGGTGAATATAAAGCAACACCAACAGAAATAGAGAGGTATGTTGAAGAGATAGGTCTTTATAATTCAAGAGTTGCAAGACTTCAATATCTTCCCCCAGATGATGATATAAGGACAATAATAGAAAATTGCCCTGTTTGTATAGATGGATTGCCCACAAATGATGAAGAGATTACAATGCATAGAAACATAGAAAGATTAGATGCTAATGGAAATCCAAAACTTATGTCAAATAGGATAAGAAGTGGTGTTTGCTTAGTTTCTTGTGAAGGTATAGCTCAAAAAGCAAAAAGTGTACTGAAACATACAAAAAATAGTAATCTTGATTGGAGCTGGTTAAATAAAATAATAAAGTTGGATAAAGGTACAACTGTTGCTTCTAAAGTAAATACTCCAAAAACGGCAGTATTTTTACAGGAACTTGTTGCAGGAAGACCTGTATTTTCATATCCTGATCATCCAGGAGCTTTTAGGCTTAGATATGGGAGATCAAGATTCACAGGAATTGCTTCAAAAGGATTTAATCCTGTTACTATGTCATTGATGAATGGTTTTATAGCAACAGGTACGCAATTAAAAGTTGAAAAACCTGGAAAGGGTTGTGTTGCAGTACCGGTTACATCAATTGAAGGACCTTTTGTAAAGCTCAAAAATGGAGATGCTTTTAGAATAAACACTACTGAGGAATATTTGAAGTATAAAGATAATATAAAAAAGATAATGTCTGTTGGTGACATACTTGTAACTTATGGAGATTTTAAAAAGACCAACACACCATTACAACCAACCAGTTATGTTGAAGAGTACTGGTATCAGCAGCTATTGGATGCGGGTTATAAAGGGAAAATACCTGATTTAAAATCTTTTAAAGATGCTTATGATTATTCAATTAAATATAATGTCCCACTTCATCCAAAATATCTTTATGATTACTCTGATGTTAGTATAGGAGATATAAAATTCTTAATAAAAAAAATAAAGGAGTTGAATATAGATACAACAAGTCTGTTTGATTTAGAATCTCTAGTTTTCAATGATTCTGATAATGATAGAGTTAGGGATATATTAGAAACAATATGCATTCCACATTCAGATAAATTAAATATACTTACATTAAATAAAGATGATGCACAGAGTTTAATTACAACGTTAGGTTTAGCATCTGATGGAGTTATAGATCAGAATAGATATGATCTCGAAACTTATGGTGATAAAATTAATGTATTGGATTTGTTAAATGCTACCAGCCCTATAAAAATAATGAAAAGATCGACACGTATAGGAGGTAGGATGGGAAGGCCAGAAAAAGCTAAAGAACGTCTTATGAAACCTGCAGCATCTTTATTATTCCCTATCTCTGATTATGGAACAAAAGAAAAAAGCATATATAAAGCATATATGCAGCAATCAAGAAACTTTGGATCTAGCGAAATTTCGGTAGAAATAGCTAGAATGATTTGTGATAAAGGCAAAGAACAGGTAACCTCCTTTTATTGTAGAGAACACAATTGCAGAGCGCACTTGGAAAAAATATGTAGAGATTGTGGGAATAAAGTAGATGGTGATAAATGTGAAAGATGTGGTGGAACTCCCATAACATATAATTCGGTTAGGGTTGATCTTGTAAAGCTTATATCTGAATCTATGAAGAGAACTGGAGTAAATGTATTGCCTAAAAACTTAAAGGGAATTGGAAGCTTGGTGAGTGGAAGTAAAATACCTGAGGATATGGATAAAGGTATTTTAAGAGCTTCACATGAGATAAGCATATTTAAAGATGGAACTGCTAGATTTGATGCAACTGATGTGCCTTTAACCCATTTTTACCCGAAAGAGATGAGAGTATCGGTTGAAAAGCTTAAAACTTTAGGTTACGAAACAGATTATCTTGGAAATCCACTTGAAAGGGATGATCAACTTGTTGAAATGATGCATCAGGATGTAATTTTGAATAACCGAGGTGCTGATTATTTGATGAGAACTGCTCAGTTCGTTGACGATCTGCTTGTTAAATTTTACAATCTAGATCCCTATTATAAGATATCAACAAGAGATGATTTAATTGGAAACTATGTGATAACTTTATCCCCACATACATCGGCAGGGGTAGTTGGACGTATAATAGGGTTTACGGATGCTAATGTTGGATTTGCACATCCATATTATATATCAGCTAGAAGGAGAAATTGCGATGGAGATGAAGATACAACTATGCTGCTTATGGATGCTTTGCTAAATTTTTCAAAACATTACCTACCAATAACAATAGGAGGTACTATGGATGCACCTTTAATTTTAACCGTGAATGTAAAACCTGAAGAAGTGGATGATGAAGTTCACAATATGGAGATAATACGCAATTACACTAAAGACTTTTATGATAAAACTTTTGAATATCCACCACCTTCTGAGGTAAAAGTAAAGATAGTTGAAGATGAACTTAATACATCCGATATTTATTCTCATTTGGAATTTACCCATTTAAGTGATATAAATTCAATTGATGATGCACCACTTAAAAGTGCGTACACAACTTTAAAAACAATGCAAGATAAAATAGATAAACAATTTGAACTTATGGATAAGCTTTATACAATAGATAAAAGGGATACAGCGAGAAGGTTAATAATGAGCCATTTTATACCTGATTTAATGGGTAATTTACATTCGTTTTCAAAACAGACTGTTAGATGTATAACTTGTAATGCTAAATACCGCAGAGTTCCTTTAGTTGGAAAATGCACTAAGTGCGGTGGTAGGTTAGTACTCACAATATCAAAAGGAGGTATAGAGAAATATCTCAATGTAACCTTAAACCTTGTTGATAGATATAATTTAGAGGATTATATAAAACAAAGAGTTCTTTTGATAAAGGATGAGATAGAAACTGTATTTGGGGGTATAGGTGAGGAAAGCCTTCCAACAAATCAGTTTAATTTAGCAAAGTTTATATAGTTATTACCCAACTTTCTCTTTATGGGCTATTCTTTTATTTTTTAATCTACTTGGTTTCCTATTCTTTATACCAAGCTTTCCAGATTCAAATTTTTCATATTGAATTGGACTTACTAATATACCATATTTTGATGGTATTGTTGATTTTAAAAATTGTTCTATAGCAGACGGTTTTGAATCATCAAAGAATTTTGTTTTTACTAAAATTCCGGAAGCTCCTTCGGTTAGGTAAACTTCTGCTACCTCTTTAAATCCAATTATCTTCATTGATATATCGTGTAGATTTATATTAAATTTAGGTTTTAATAAATAAAATCTATAGTATACCGTTCTTTTTCTTATACTTGATGTACTCCTTATAACTCTAGATACATTTACTTTGTCTTCGTCTTTACTCCCTTTCATTTATTCCCCTCTATATAGAAAAAGCATATACCGAAGTATATGCTTTGTGGATATGGTGGTGGTTTTTATACACCAATATAGTTAATATATTAACTTGTATAATAATATTAACTTATTTTTAAACATTATTTTTTTCTAAAAATGTAATTTTTAGCCATTTTTATAAATAATTACCTAATAATTATTTTTTATAGTTATATAAAATTAATATTTTTAGTTTTATAAAAAATAGTAACATTTAAATACTGAAATTATTTTTTTAGGTTAAAATATTAAAATTAGATAATTATTATTAAAATATACCTAATATTGTTAATTATTTATGTTAATTTGTAAGCTTTTTTTCTTTTTTTAAAAATTTCAGGAGTTTATTTAAATCAAATGTATCTATTACACTCTCTTTAGTTAACCAACCTCTTCTTGCAGTACCAATACCATATTTCATAAAATCCATATTTATTGTACTGTGTGCATCTGTATCTACAGAATATAGAGGATTTAATTTTGATGTTGAAAGTATATTGGTATCATTTAGATCTAATCTTGATGGAGAGGCATTTATTTCTAATGCGGTTTTTGTATTATTACACGCTTCGGCTATTTTTATTAAATCTATTTGATAAGGATCTCGTTCATTTATAAGTCTACCTGTAGGGTGAGCTAATATATTTATGTATCCTGTATTTATAGCCTTTAAAACTCTTGATGTCATAGCATTTTCATCCATATTGGTATTCGTATGCACTGCACCAACGACACAATCCATCGTATCTAAGGTAGAATCCTTTAAATCAAGTGTTCCATCTTTTAATATATCAACTTCAGCACCTTTCAGAATTTTTAACTTTCCTTTAAGCTTATCATTTAATATATCGACTTTATTAAAATAGTTTTCAAATTGTTCGTCTGTTAATCCATGTGCCACTTTTAAGCTTTTTGTATGATTTGTAGTTGCGATATACTGATAAGATTTTTTTATGGCATAAGCTGCCATCTCTTCTATTGTGTTTATCCCATCAGTCTCCTTTGTATGTGTATGTAGATCTCCTTTAATATCGGATATATCTACAAGATTAGGTATCTGATTTTTTAATGCAAGCTCTATTTCTCCTCTATCCTCTCTCATCTCTGGTGGTATATACTGCATTCCTAATTTATTATATATTTCTTTTTCATCACTCTCTGATATTATTTTTCCTGATTTGTCAAAAAGTCCGTATTCATTTAATTTATATCCTTTTTCTATTGCAATTTTTCTTACTTTTATATTGTGATCTTTACTTCCTGTGAAATATTGAAGAGCTGCACCAAAGCTATGGGGCTCGATAACTCTTAAATCACATGTTGTTGCTATGTTTAATGATACAGTTGTCTTTGTTGGTCCTTTTACAACAATCCCATTAACATCTTCCATATTTGAAAATATATTCATTACATCTTCAGGATAATTTGAAATTGCCAGTATATCCAAATCCCCCAAAGTTTCCCTCATTCTTCTCGTAGACCCTGATATTACTACTTTTTCCACCTTTCCACTTTTTGAAAGAATAGAGATTATTTTTTCAGCTTCGTTTAATCCATCACTCAACAAAATTCTACCTTTATTTGACTCATGCATTCTTATTCCATCTGCTATAACCTGCTCGCTTTTTACACCAAAACCGGGGAGATCTTTTATCTTATGCCCCTCTAATGCTTTTTTTAATGATTCTAGGTTGGTTATGTTTAATTTTTTATAAAGTAATATAGCAGTCTTTGGTCCTATACCTTCTATATTTAATAAATCGTTAAAATCTATAGGGTATTCTTTTTTTAATTCTTCATATTTAGATATTTTACCCGTTTTTATATATTCTTCAATCTCAGTTGCTAATCCTTTTCCTATTCCTGGTAATTCCATCAATGCGTTAATACCGCCCCTTCTATATATATCTGATACATCTTCTTGTAAAGTACCTATGGTTAATGCAGCTCTTTTATAAGCTCTTACTTCAAACCTAGAGGTAGGTTTATCACTTACACTCAGTATATCCGAAATTTCTTCAAATATATCAGATATATTTTTGTTTTTCATAGAATCATTATTATTATTTATCGGTAATATTTTATATTATATATTAGATTTATATATTATTTATCGATTATTGTGATTTAATGGATAGTGATGCAGATATAAAAAGTAAGATTAGAACACAACTTTCTAATAAAAGGACATTTTTATCTTGGGTTAGAACAGGAATAGCTCTTATGGGTTTTGGATTTGTAATAGCTAAATTTGAGATATTCCTTCACATATTAGCTAAAACTACCCCAGGAGATTCTGTAGTATCTGGGGAAGTGATGATAGTTTTAGGCGTTATTACAATAATTTATGGACTTTATGAGTTCTTGGATGGTGAAAAAGAGATAAGTAATAATAGTTATAAAGATAGGAGAATTGAAGCTATAACTTTTGCTTTCATAATAATAGCAATGGCAATATTGCTAACGCTATTTATTGTTTAGATATAAATAACTTTTATTCTTTTATATATAATAAGATTTTGTATTAGGAATATATATGGAGGAAAATTTAGAATATTTTAAGAGATTAAGCCAGTTATACTTATTTATAATTTTGAAATATAGAGGGTATATAGAAAAAGCCGAAACAAAATCCGTTGCTGATTTACCTAAACTTATAACCCCAAATGATGCTTTTATAAAAAAGATGTCGGATGATATAAAATCTGAATTTGCATCATATTTTTATGATGTTGATTTTTATGCTGCGAGTTTACAAGCATTTAATAGAGTAAAAAGTAATATAGTAGATTTTTCTTTTCCAATACAATTTTGGTTAAAACCTAAAGATATTTTATCACTTGGTATAAGCGATGAGATCGGAAAAAATACTTTATTGTGTAGTATTCTTATTGGACTTGGAAATTATTCAAGTAAAGTACTTGTGAGTTTTAAAAATTATCATACTTACGTTTTTACTTACTACGAATTTAATTCAAAATTGTTCCTAATGTCTTTTAATGATAGTATAAGAGTATTTGATAATAATAAGGAATTATTTAATTATATAAAAATAGATGAAACAACTTCGGCCTATGAATTTAACAATATATCTTACTTTAATATTGCTTAATTACTTTTTCATTCTTACTTTTTTAAGTTTATTTCTATGAACTTTATTTATTCTATTTTGCTTTTTTGATCTGTAAGATTCTTTACCGATTTTACGATTGGACTTTGGTATATTCTTTTGCATATTAATCACATGTTTAAAAATTAAGACATTATTTATTATAAAGGTAAATTATATATACCTTTCACAATATAGAGATATAAAAATCGTTAACAGATAAAAATTAAATAACTATATTTGCTCTTATTGGATTTTTTCTATTACTCCTTTTAACATTTAACTCCAATATACCATTTTTATAACTTGATTTTATTTTATCTGGGCTAACTAAAAATGGCATATCAACAACCTTATGTAATACTACATCTGTTGTATCTACATCAATATATACTTGATCTGCATTTACAGTTATATTTATATCTGATTTATCTATGCTCTTTAAATCTGTTATTATTGATACACCCTCGTCCCTTCTCAATACATCAAATAAGGGTTCATTATTCTCGTACGTATTTGATATTAAATTTGGTACTGGATCATTATCTTGGGTGTTATTCTGGAATATTGGTCCTTTTTGAACCGGTGTGGTATTATTGTCTTTTTTTACAATTGTAGGATCCATTTTTTCAATCTTTATATTTAATACTAAGGGCTCTTTTTCACCATTGTTCACATTATCAGCTATATTTCCAAGTGCGGATTTTAATAATTCGTTAAATAGTTTATTTAATTCAGACGGATCCTCAGGATCAAAATTAAAATTTAGATTCTTTTTCTTTGACATTACCATCACCACTACATATTCTTTTGTTTAAATTAATATAAATAGCTTTCCAATTACAAATTTATAAATTAATATCAAAAAAGTCCATAACTTTTATATATTATTAATTCAAAAATACAAAAAAATAGCGATTATTAATCT
The DNA here is from genome assembly GCA_021821445.1 of Microcaldota archaeon. Lineage (GTDB taxonomy): Archaea > Micrarchaeota > Micrarchaeia > Micrarchaeales > Micrarchaeaceae > Mancarchaeum. The sequence continues at coordinate 101,430 of JAKACK010000001.1, forward strand.
GATTATATTATTAATTAGGATCTCAATCTATCCATCCTCCAATCCCTGTTTGTTTTATAGAACCTTTAGACTTTAATAATATATTTGCATACTTTGAAATCCTATCTTTTGAGAATTCATGCTTTGTACACATAAAATCAATTATATTATCAAAATCAGGTTTCATTGAGGTTAATGCCTCTATGTCTGATTGGGAGTATTCTTTTATTTCAGGCTTCATAAATAAATCCTCAACTTCACTAACGTCAAATTCGAATTCGGAATTGAACTTTTCTTTTATATATTTTTTAACATCGTATAGAGAATTTGATTGTTTTACTATCTTTATTGCAGTCTTTGGTCCTATACCCTTTATACCTGCATTGAAATCTGTTCCCAACATTATTCCAACCCATATTAATTGCTGCCTCGTTATACCTATTGATGCTAAAGTTTCTTCTAAATTTATTAACTCTGTATTTATACTTATGTAGATATCTTTTTTAGGTAATTTTCTCCTTCCTGATATCGCTATATTTCTTATTATATTCTTAGATCCAAATAATAATGTATCATAATCCTGACTTACTGCTGCGTATACTAAATTTTTCATTGAGAGATAGCTTGCTTCCCCTTCTCCTTCACTAGGTGCATTTATATAACCAACACCCATATAGTCTAAAAGTTGTTTAGCCGAAGCGACAATATCTTTATTTATCCTGGTACTTCTTTCAGCATAAGATCTCGCTTTTTCCATATCTCCCTCAGCTACAGCTGTCTGCCATGCTGAGTACGCGGATTCTCTCTTTTGTATTCTCGCTTGTATGGTTTTTTGCTTCAGCATTGAAGGTATACCGTCAAATACGTATATTGGCTTTATTCCATGTTGTATCAATTCAATTGTCCTATAAAATAAACCAGATAGATGACTTGTTACATCTCCATGAGAATCAACTAATAAGGAACCATCAGGTTGTCTTATTATGGAAAGAAATTGATATATGGTATTGTATGCATCAATTGCAACTGTCTTCTCTTTTATATCATCCAACGTTATTGTTTTTTTTACTATTAATTTACTCAAATCAACTGACACTTAAAATCCCTTATTTTTTAATATAATCTCCCAAAGTTGGTTCTTTAGCATTTTTTATAACGACATTTTCAGGTTTATCTATTTTTGCAATTGTTAATTTTATATTAAGTGCTCTTTCGAGTTTTTCAATTATGTTCTGAGGTGGTACTGTTTTTTCTTCTTCTATTCTCTTGATATAACTTTCCTGCTCTTTTATCATCTCTGCAAGTACCTTCAATGGAAGTTTTTCGTTTTCTCTAGCGTTTTTTATCACATTGCCGAAATGGTTTACCAATTCTACATCATCCTCTTTTTTCTCTTGAGAACGAATTGGTTCCCTGATAATTTTTGGTTGATTTAAGGATATCTTCTGTATAACGTGTTTTCTTTGTGAACATTTAGAGCATACTCTTAAGTTTACCCCTTCAACTTCCACTATGTATACTGTATCACTTATAGGTTTACCGCATAACTCACACTCTTCCATTTGAATTCACCACACATTCACATAATATATTCGCAAATAACATATATAAATTATACTTGAAAATATACACTCCAAACTCAATTAGGTAATTTTTTAAGTATTAAAGAATTTAATTAAAAATAGAAAAATAGTTATAGTTTGTATAATCCAGTTAAGAATTCACTACCATTTGGAGCAGGTTTTGAAAAATCAACTTTATTGGACAACTTTGGTGTTACACCAGTTACTATTGAGATAACCTTTACTTCATCCTGCATATCATTGGATAATCTTGCACCGAATATAACATTTGCCTTTGAATCTAAACCATCAGTTACTCCCTCACCTAACCTTGTTGCATCATCTATGGTGAGTTCTTGGCCACCTATCACTTGAACCAAGGCACTTTTTCCACCTTCTATATCTGCGTCCATTAATGGATGCTCTCTATTTGAACGTATAGCCTTTTCTATTTTATCTGGACCTGATCCATAACCTATATTTATAACTGCTGTACCACTATTGCTTAAAATTGTTCTCAAATCAGCAAAATCAAGATTTATTAAGCTTGGAAGGCTTATGGTATCTGTTATTGTTCTTACTGAATTTAATATTATGTTATCTATCGCTTCAAGTGCCTTGTCTATTGGAAGATTAGGTGCATAGCTCAACAATTTATCATTTTGTATTATTATTGTTGAATCTGCATTTTTAGAAAGCTCTGCTATTGATTCATTTGCTTTCTCTTTTCTACTTTTTTCTAATGAAAATGGATAAGTTACAAAAGCAACAACTAAAGATCCCTGCTCTTTTCCAAGTTTAGCTACATATGGGATGGTTCCACTTCCTGTTCCTCCTCCCATACCAGCAACCAAAAATAAAATATCATATCCCTTTATAGCTGCTCTTATCTCATCTTCACTAGATTCTGCTGCTTTTAATGCGACTTCTGGAAACCCACCTGCTCCTAAACCTCTTGTTGTAGCTTTTCCTATAAGAAGTTTCTTTCCTGCATGGATTATACTTAGGTGCTTTACATCTGTATTTATTGCTATTGTGTCAGCACTTTTTATCTGAGTGTTGTAAAGGCGGTTAATGGCATTGCTACCCATTCCTCCCATTCCAACTATAGCTATCTTTGCAGATATGTTCTCAAAATTATCTTCTTCTGCTGACACAATTTCAACCTCTTTTTATTTATCCAATCATTTCCAAATCGGAGTAGGGGTTATCGGATTGCCTTTCTTTTTCTTCTAGTTTCCCGATTATGCTGGATCCTTTTACTCCTGTTACTATTGCAACTATCTCTATACCATCATCAAATCCAGGTATAATTCTTGCACCCCATTTCACATTTGCTTTTGGATCCATTCTCTCTGTTATTATTTCTCCTGCTTTTATCGCATCTCCAATTGAAAGTGTTGCGCCTCCCGATATATGTATTATAGCACCTGCAGCTCCTTCGAAATCTACATCTAAAAGCTTGTTCTTTAGTACACCTTCTGAAGCTATATTTACCTTGTCTGTTCCTTTTCCAGTTCCTATTGCTATAAAACCAACATCACCATGACCCATTATAGATCTTACGTCTGCAAAGTCTATATTTATAAGGCTTGGTTGTGTTATTGTCCATACTAATCCACCAATTGCTTTGGCGATTACTTCATCTGCTAATGCAAATGCTTTATCCATTGGAAGATTTGGAACTAATTTTACAAGTCTGTTGTTATCTAATATTATAACGCTATCTGCGTATTTTCTCAATTCTTGAATTCCGGCTTCTGCTTTTACCTTTCTAACTCTCTCTAAATTGAATGGGTATGTAACCATTGCAATTACAATTGCACCCTGCTCTTTTGCAATTTGTGCAGCTACTGGAAGTGATCCTGTTCCAGTACCTCCTCCCATACCTCCGCATAAGAATACTAATTGAGCATCTCTAAATTCATTTTCTATAAGAGGGCGGTCTACTTCAGCAGCTTTTTTACCTATAGCTGGATCACCACCTGCTCCTAAACCTCTTGTTATGCTTTTTCCAATCATAATTTTCTTTATACGGTCATCTATTATTTTAAAATGCTGTGAATCTGTATTAAATGAGATAAATTCAGTACCTTTTACACCTGCTTTTATAAGCCTATTTATACTGTTAGCTCCACCGCCTCCAAAACCTGCTGTAACAATCTTTATTTCAGAAGATCCGAACTCTGAAGTTTCAGACGCATCTCCAACTTTACTATCCACACTTTGATTCCCACCAAGAAGGTCATTTACCAAATCTGTCATACTCTATCGCCTATGAAGAATTTAATAAATAAATATTAAAATCTTTGTTATTTTAATCTGCTATTATATAATTCATATTATCGTCGTAAGTATAAAAAAATTATTTCTATTTATTGATTTTATATACATTTATTATACTGCCATCTCTATTACTTATAACGGTTAAATTAAAATTTGCTATTTTTGAAGTATAATTTAAAATCCAAACATTTGTATAAGATATATTTTTTGATGGTATTACATAATTTGAATCAAAATTTGTGACGGTAGTTATATTTTTATACCCATATTGAGTTATGTAGGAGTTTAAAGTATAATTATTTGAATTGTAAGCACATGCCAATGCAATTGGATATAATGTTATGTTTGATGAGGGATCTCCACATGTATTACTTGCAAATATCTGACAATTTTTTGAATATACACTTATTATAGTTGGTGCTAATGATACAGCAGGATAATTATAGGATTCTATTTCCAATGTTGGACATACCGATTTTGTACGATTTATAACTCTAAATGACATATTCCAACTGTTATTTGTTATCTTGGATTTGGATATACTTAACAGGGATATAGTTGAATTGGGATCATTTAATTTTATATCTTTTTCGACTATTGCTAATGCTTCATTACTTGTTAGTTTTGACGGTGCTGGTTTTGAAATATAACTATGTACAACTAATATAATTCCAAATATAATTATCAGTATTATCGCTATTAATGCAACTTGTAGTAAAATATCCATATATTAATATGGTTCAATAAGCTTTAAAAATATTGTATGAAATTACCAAATTAAATGTTCATCCGAATAGAAAACCAACACCTGCATTTGCGTTTGACTCCTCTTCATTTAATTTAGTTATTATCTTTTCTTCAGTTTCAGGATTTGCCCTTTTAATTGATTTGAATTTTCTTTTTAATAGTTCATCCGCTTTATCTAAAAATTCGTCGGTTGCTTTTATGTATAAATAGTAATTATCATCACTTAAACCTAAAGCAGCTCCTTCTCTGAGCTCACATTGCTCTCTCGCAAATATTATATTTAGATCTTTATCTGTTTTAAGATGTTGAAGTGCCTCCTCTCTCTTTTTAGTAAGTTCCTCTACTTGTTCTTTCATCTCTGGATGTTTAGTTAAATAATCATCTTTTGTCCATTGTTCTGGTATTGAAGGTATAAGGCTATTATCTAAATAAGGATCATAATTTATAAGATCATTTATAGGTTTAAAATCCTCTTTACTTAATTCGTAAACTCTTTCTGACATATTTATTCATCTATTATTTTAGCATTTACAAATCCTTCTCTTCCTGGTCTATTCAGTACCATTGCTTTTCCAGCTTCGGTATTTATTATAGTTCCTTTTGTTATAAGGTTTAATCTAGCAAAGTTTCTGTTATCCTTTGATTCCATAACCGCTGTTATCTTCACTTTCTTATAACCCTCTTTTGTTATAACATTAGCAGTTGCAGCTTTCTTTAATTTATTGATTCTCTTTCCACCTCTGCCTCTATATTTTACTTGCTCATTTTTATCTGCTAATTTTGTGGATATGAAATAGTTACCAATTTCATACCTTTTTTTATCTCTAAACTTTATTTTGTGTTTACCATTACCATTACGCTTTGTACTTGATTTTCTATGTGTTTGCTTACTCAAAATACTCATTTTATCACAGTCTAACTATTATATAAATTACCCTAATCAGAATTAAAATATAAGATATCGGATAGTATTATTATTTATAATAAATTATAAATACTTTTCATTTAGTTGAATTGAATTTATGTTATATATTTATAAATAATTGGAGATAATATTTATTGTTAAAACTTTTGGTTACTTATAAATTGATGATATAATGGCTACGATAGATGAATTTAAAAATATAGATTTAAGAGTAGGAAAAATAATAGAAGTAGAAGTTCACGAAAAGGCAAAAAAACCCATATATAAGTTTAAAGTAGATTTAGGTGAATTAGGTATAAGAGATATAGCCTCCGGAATCAGGGATGATTATACAAAAGAAGAATTGATTGGTAAGGAGGTTGTAGTTGTTGCAAATTTAGAACCTAAGGATATAGCAGGTTTTATCTCAAATGGTATGATACTGGCTGGGGAGGATGATGAAAAGATAGCTCTTTTAACTTTAGATAGAGAGTTAAAGCCAGGAAGTAAAATATTATAATTATATAAAATTTTTAGATTTTGTTTAAAACTATTTTTATAATTCTAATATTTGAGTTGGATTATTAGTTGATTTATCTCTTTCTAATTCATAAATCTTCGCAAAATGCACGGATTTAAGATTTTCATCATGTGTTATTATGAATATTTGTTCTACTATATTTGGCAATGTTTCACTGAATATTGATATTAGTTTATTAATTCCAGCGGAATCTAAATTGTGAGTTGGTTCATCCAATATTATCCATTTTAAATTTGGTACGATTACCATCCCTAAAGCTATCCTCAAAGTTAATGATGCTACACTTCTTTCTCCGCCACTAGCAAATGAATCAATTGAAATAGTTTTTTCTTTTCCATCTCTTATTATAATCCCTTCAAGATTATAATCATCTTTATATACTTTCAGTAATATGGATTGATAATCAGTATATGGATATATTTCAGGCCATAAATTATACATCACTTCATTCACAGATGTGATGAGCTTTTCCCTCAAACCAGATTCTGTTTCTATTATTGCAGTTTTAAATTTTTCCAATTGAGATATCATTTTTCTCCTTTTTTCGGTTCTTTCACTTGTTTCTTCAATTCTTGTTATTTGCTCTAATTTATCTGAAATTTGTGATATCAAACTATTGAAATATTTTTTATCAGATTCATACTCTACCTTTATACTATTAACTTTTGAATAAACTTCATTATAGTCTGATTGGACTTTTTCTAATTGCTCTTGAGATACGGTTATTTTATCAAATTCATCTTTTTTAGCTTTTAATTTTTTTGTATCCTCTTGTATTTCAAGGTTTATCGTTTTTCTTCTTTTTATATATTCAATTTTTTCTTCTATGGCTTTAATTTCATTTCTAATTTTATCTAAAATCTCAGTTTCTGTTTTTATATTTGAATTTATCTCATTAAGTTTTGCTGTATTTTTTTCTATTGAATCCTTAGATTTAGATATATCTGCTTCTATTTCTATAGGATTTACCCTTCTTTTATATAAATCATTTAGACTTTTTTCTTTGTTGGAATATACTATTTGCTCTCTTTTTATAGATTCAACTTTTTCTTCTATTGATTTAATCTCTTTTCTCAATGTATCAATTTCTTTGACATTTTCATCAATGCTTGCATTTATATTTGCTAACTCTTTTTCATTTTTTTCGCTGTTTTTTGTAAGCAATAAAATTATTTTATTTATTGATTCAGTATCCTCTAACTTTTCCTTTAATACCTCTAATTTATTCTTTTTCAAGTTTAGTATATCATTTTCAGATTTTGTGTTTTTTAATAATTCCTTATCATCGGATATTGCTTTTTTTGTAACTAAAATCTGTTCCTCCTTTTCTTTAATCAACTTGACTTTTAAATCCGTATCAATATCCCTGTCGCATACGGGACATTTACTTATATCCTTTTTTAGTTCTACAATCCAATTTGATGTTTCTTTCAATACACCTTCATTGGATGCTATTTTGATATTTAGGTTTTCAATTTCCTTTGATTTACCTTCTAATTTTTCTTTTATATTCTCTTTTTCAAGTTCTTTTATTTGAGATTCTATCTTCTCATTATCCTCTAATCTTTTTTGATTTGACTTTATCTCTGAATTTGCTGTTGCTATCTCTTTTGTCAGATTGATTTGTTCTTTTCTAAGTTCATCTAATTTATGGTTTAATTTATCTGCTTTTTCATTTTTTTCTGGAAGTGTCTTCTGGATTTCTTCTATGTTTTTGTTTATATCTGATAATTTTTCTTTTATATTCTCTTTTTCAAGTTCTTTTATTTGAGATTCTATCTTCTCATTATCCTCTAATCTTTTTTGATTTGACTTTATCTCTGAATTTGCTGTTGCTATCTCTTTTGTCAGATTGATTTGTTCTTTTCTAAGTTCATCTAACTTAATAGATATCTCATTTACTTTTAATTTTTTTGAATTGTATAAATCCTGTATGCCCTCTTCTTTAATTTCTGGGATTTTTGATACTTCAGATTTAAGTGTTTCTATCTTTGATGATATATTTGTTAACTCATTATTCAATTTATTTTTATTATCCAGCTCTAACTTAATTTTTTTTAGAGATTCGTTTAATTTTATGAGATTTGATTTATTGATTGCGTAATCTTTTTTTAGTTTATCTATCTTTTTTGATGTTTCCTCTTTTTCTAATGATAATTTTTGAAGTTGCTCTTTAAGCGCTGTTATATTTGATGAATTTAATATCTGCTCATCTTCTTTTAAAACTCTATTTATCATACCAATAACTGAAGTTGTGTTTTCTTCAACAGATGAAAAGTGATCTAGTCCAAGCATTTCATCTATTCCTTTTTTCCTTTCTCCTTTTCTCATATTGAGAAAAGAATCTAATTTATTTTGTTCTGCATAAATTGCTTTTATAAAGGTATCATAATCTATTTTTAAAAGTGATTCAATTTCCTCATTTACTCTTTTTGGTTGAGTTTGCAAATATTTTCCGTCCTTTTCTATTAATGCATCCGCACCCTTTTTCTTATTGATCTTTCTAGTAACAGAATAATCCACATTGTTGACATCGAATACAAGAGTTACAGATGCTTCTTTTAGATTTGGATTTGTATTCGAGATTAATTCTTCTAATTTTACTCTACCTGAATTCAATGCAGGAAATGTACCAAAAAGAGCGAATGATATGGCATCTATTATAGAGCTTTTACCGGCACCCATAATTCCTAAAAGGATATTTACCCCTTTTGAAAAATCAATGGTGGTGTCGGAATGAACTTTCCAATTTTTTAGGTGGATGCTCTTTATCATATTATCAATTAGAATAATTATAATTATTATATTTTTAAATCTATTAACAATTTATGAAACATTTAAGGGAAACGATTGTTGCAGATATAATGATGGTAAAGGTTGCAAGATGGCTTAGGCTGATGGGAATAAAAGTGAGTGATGCAAAATATATAGATGATACCGACATACTTAATTATGTTAAAAAATATAAACACCCAGTTTTACTTACAAGTGATGTTGAATTTTCAAGGAGAGCAGATAAAGTTGGTATAAATGCAATATGTGTACCTGCAAAATTGGAATTTCAAGACCAAGTCGCATATGTTATAAAAAGATTGGATTATAAATTAGATAAAAATAAAATAAGTACATTATGCACTAAATGTGCGCATAGACTTCAAATTTTAAATAAAAGTGAATTAAAGGATTTAAAAAATTATAATATACCAAATAATTCCTATAATTCATATTCTAAATTTTATTACTGTAAATACTGTAAAAAAGTTTATTGGCATGGTTCACACTGGAATCATATAATTGAAAGTATAAAATTAATAGAGAAAAAGGCTTATAAAAAATAAAATTATATCAAAGATTCTTCTGAAACTTCTGTCTGAGCAACTCCTTTTATTTTATTTAATTTAGCTTCTATATCAGAAGATCCTTCTCCTTCTCTGTCATCATATGTGAAGAATACTTTAATTACCTTTATTCCAAAAGCTATAACTTCTGCACTTATACTTATTGGATTAAGTTCTGATTTTATTGTATCCTGAAGTTTATCTACATCTACATCCTGTTCCGGGTATACTTTATATACTACGCCTACTTTTGCCATTACGGTCCCTCAAATCCACATTCTGGGCATTTATATGCATTTGTAATTTCTCTGCAATGATCACATCTTATTATATTTGCCTTCCCACATTTAGGACATTTAAATTCGCTGTATTTATGTGTAAGTCTCCCACATGATATACATGTCTTACCTGGTAATATTTCACTCATTTCTATCTCCTTTTTGAATTTTTAATTAATTAAAATAGAAGTATTTAATAATAATTCTTTATTTCCTATTATTTTTATACCTTTTGGTATTTTTAGTTTTACTACTCCTTATTTTTTTAATTTCAAACTTAAGTTCTTTGACTTCGTTATTAAGCTTTAATATAATTGCTAACATTATTAACGATAATACTAACACTACTAATATTATTATGGTAAATAATGTTATTAATGCCGATGCACCTATATGACTTATAACTTTGGTTGTGATTGTTGGTTTATATGGTATTAGGTTGTTAGATATAATTTTTGAGTAGTTACTCAACCTATTCGCTAATATTGCAGAATCATACGATTCTTGTGCATAAAGATTAGATTGAGTACTGTTTTTTGTTGAATTTGATTCATAATAATAAAACATAGCTTCGTTTCCAAACTGGGTAGCCCATATACCATATGTTGAATTGTATGCTAACGATTTAGCTTGACCTAATAATTGAGATTTATTGAGTCCTTCTCCTGGATTACCATATATAGTATATGCATATATGCCATCATAAATTGCGAGATTGTAATTTCCCGATTTATAAGCCTCTTTTGCTGTTGTTGTATATATGCTTGGATATGCTGAAGCTTTACTTATTATATCCGATGCTATAACTGAAAGATTAGAATCTGGCATATACTGTTTTCCTCCTATATTATTTGATGTATTGAATAGATAGTTGGAAGCTTGACACCATGCATTTGCTATACCTGCTTCGTACATATTTCTTATAACTCCATCACTATCAACAGCTGTTTGATTATATGTTGATATTAAAGAGTTAATTGTGTATGATCCCCAAGAATTTCTTAATTGTCCTCCTATAAAGTAAGGGTAATTAAGATTAGATAATTTTGAGGATACAGGATTTCCGCACTCATTTTTTATATTTTCTAATGTGCTAAAACCTCCACTTATTGAGTTATTTCTATTTGCAAACATATACATATTAGCATAATCTAAAAATGCTATATCAGCACCTGCATAGTAATATCCTTTGGATGATATTTCTTCTGATTCATTTAATAAACTGGAAAATTGTGATGTTGCATTAGTCAAATTCTTATCTTTACTAATTTTAAGAATTTCGTTATGGACCATACTAAAGGTGGAATTTGACAATCCTTCAAATGATTTATTATAGCAATCTCCGCTACAAGATAATGGTGCATTAGGTATATCGCTTAGGTTATAATTTGTATAAAAGTTGTAATATGTTTCTTCATTTTTTATACTTTTATTATACAGCGCATACTGAATTGCTGTAGTTATATTATTTACCTGTATCAAAGGTATATCAAAATTAGACTGTACTAAATAATAAAGTTTATTTTCGAATGATGTATTTGAGACTTTTGGTACTAATGCAAATTCCATACCATCTCTTTTTGCCGCACTCATTTTATCGTAAACTCCTCCTATTTCCCCTATAGTTCCATTTGGCAGTATTTCTCCAGTTAATGTAAAATCTTTAGGGATTGTTTTATGTGTTAATGATGCTATAGCAAGAATAGTCATCGCCATACCTGCACTAGGTCCTGATACAGAGACGTTATGGTCATCTATTTCATATGTAAAATTATATTTTTTTTCGTTTATATGCAAATAGTTTGTTGCATATGCAACGGCAGCTTTAGAAGAATTTAAAGTACTGTTTCCAACGCTTATAGGTCCTATTATAGTTACATTACCATTTCCATTTGTAACTTTAAGATTTATAGTTGTCAATGTACCTGTATTATTTTGTAATATAACTGCAGGAGCATGTATTGATGCAGTTCCTACCAAACCTGCAGTTGACATACCACTAATTAATAATAAAAGTATCATAGATATGAAAGCGCTTAGTTTATAAAATTTTAATATTTTTAACCCCATAATTAAATTTTTGAAGTTAATATTATTATAATTAACTTAAAACAATCATTACAAAATGAATTTTTATTAGTAAATATTGAATTTTATTTATTAAAGATTTTTATTAAAATTTTCATACTTTTTTGCATTATTCCATATTTTATTGAATCTTTCTAAAGCTTCTTCGTATTCAATTCCCACTATATGTTCACTTTTTTTGTTTATTATATTTATAGGAGGTATTTTGAATGCTTTCTCTGAATCCATCATTATTCTTTCATGTTGTTCTGAAAAATCGTTTTTATCCATAATCCTAAGTTGAAAATTTATGTTCCTATTCTCAACCTCATTTTTAAAATCCACATAACCTCTACCAAATCCTCTACTGTTATTATCTAAATATGTTAATATGTATATTGATTTGTAATTTTTCATGTTATTTACTATTAGTCTACTCAAATTATCAAATGAGGTATTATCAAAATGAGTATCAATTATTCTTATATCTCCACTTAAATGTTTCATGAGCTTATTCGACAGATTAATCATGTTTGAATAGGGAGTTAATGGATTTATCTCTATGGATATATCAGATTCTGAAGAATACATCAATGATAAGATAGAATATATAGATAAGATTAGCAATAAAAATCCAGTTATATATGGCACTAAAAATGAATATAAAAATTTATTGAAATGAAAATTTGATTGAAGCAGATATATTAACATCAAATACACTATAGATCCTACCGCCAATATTGATATGCTCCATTTGCTATACATTTTGGAAAACATCCATAATATTGACATTGAAAATACCATCAATGATATAGGAACCATCACATAAATTATGTCAAGTGCTATCTCAACTGATGGTAATGATACTAAACTTGCTTTTATTGCGCTGTTCAATGACACGTTATATAATATTGATATTTCTGATATGCCTTTATATAAACCTATAGAGTACGATAGATCAACCAGGTAATAGAATGTATAAAGTATCATTATGAAGCTGAGTACAACTACGATTATACCTATATAATTATTGTATTTTGTTGTAAATTCTAGCATAATATCTTTTATTAGATTAAAAGTTTAAATATTAGATTATTTGTTTTTATATCCATACCTATCAAAACCTTTTTATTTGTAATGAATACCACAAAATGTATATATACTTTTTAGGATAATTACATTTTGTAATATTGAGTTATTGTGAGCTAAGATTATGAAATTTTTATTTAGATTTGACAAGCCAAGAGACTCTCAAGTAGATATGATGAAAGATATATATACTGCACTCTCAAATGGCAAAAATATACTTATGAATGCACCTACAGGAATTGGTAAGACGGATGCTTCTTTAAGTGCAGCTATAACCTATGCTATTGATAACGATAAAGATATATTCTTCTTAACACCTAAAATATCTCAGCATAAAATAGCCATAGATGTTTTGAAAGGACTAAGAGATAAGTTCAATTTGAATATAACATATGTAGATGTAGTTGGAAAGAAAAATATGTGTATAAATCCTGAAATAAACAACATATCAGATTCTTCATTTTATAATGCATGTGAAGCTCTTATAAAAAAGAATAAATGCCCATATTTTAATAGAATTAAACATTATGATTTGGATGAGGATAAAGATATGATAGATGCTTTTGCAAGTGGACATAATGAAATATTCCAGCAATCATATAAGAAGGGTTTATGCCCTTATGAGGTTTCAATGAAATTTGCTAAAAAAGCTAATATTGTAATAGCAGGTTATTCTCATATATTAAATCCTTACACTAAGCAGACATTTTTGAAAAAATTATCTAGGGATCTATCTAATTCTATTGTAATATGGGATGAAGCACACAACATATTCAATTCAGCGGTATCATATTTTAGTTCATCTTTATCTGAAGTTGTGATAAATAGAGCTGCAGCCGAACTTGAAGCTATAAATAGTGATATTGATATAAGTTTTTTGAGCTTTGAACTCAGTAAATTAGCATCAAAAAAATTAACTCTTGAAAAATATGAGTCTTTTGTTGATCCTGAGGACTTCCTTGCGGATGAATCAAAACTATTTGGAGATATGATTCCAGAAATAGAAAAGGCAGGGATGATGTACATAGAGAATATGCATGCTAAACGTTCTGCTCTTATGCATATTGCATCATTTTTAACAGGATGGGAGATGGGTGATGAATCAACTACTCGTATAATAGGAAGATTTAATGGAAAGGTAGAATTGAAACTAAGCAACCTTTACCCTGAAAAAGCTTTATCTGTATTCAAAGAGGCTTATTCTAATATCTTCATGAGCGGTACTCTCATACCATTAGATATGTATAAGGATCTTTTTGGAACAATTAATGCAGATACTAAAAGTTATAAATCACCATTTTTAAAAGGAAATCAATTTGTAGCTATAGATGGAGAGGTTTCAACTAAATTCAGTGGTAGAAATACTGATTTATATAAAGCGATAGCCAAAAAAATAAATAAAATATACGAATCAATACCTGGCAATACTTCGGTATTTTTTCCAAGTTTTAGCATACTTGATAGTACCTATAGATATCTAGATTTATCAAAGATAAATAGTGTTTTTATACAAAGAGGTAATATGAGCAACATTGAAATAGAGAGAATAATAAAAAACTTTAAAGTATCAAAAAAAGGTTTGATGCTTGGAGTTATGGGAGGTAGTCTGAGTGAAGGTATAAATTATGATAATAATTCTATAAAATGTGTGGTAATTGTTGGTATACCTTTGACAAAACCAGATTTAGAATTACAAGCGAGAATAAACTATATGAACAAAAAATTTCATAATAGTGGTAATGAGTATGTATATACAATTCCTGCTGTAATACGTGCTATACAAGCGGCAGGTAGAGCGATTAGAAGTGAAACTGATAAAGCTTCTATAATATTTATGGATAACAGGTATGAATGGAAGAACTATAAATTCCTTTTAAAGAATTTTTTTACACTTTACGAAGGTGATGATTACCTATCGGAAATTGCTAAATTCTGGGAGAAAAATATTGATGTTGATAGTGACCTGTCACACCACAATATTTGATTTAATATTATAAAAACGAATTTTATTTAAATAAAAAAATTAAAATATCAAATAGTAAATAAGCAAAAATACCAATATACCAAATAGTAATGGAGGTATTGCAGGAAGTGCACGTTTATATTTATTTAATATGAACATGGTCAATAATAATCCGAATATTGATCCTATAACTATGAATATACTTAATACAAAATTATAGTGTACCTTAAATGCGGATACTGCTACCATCAATGGAAATATCATATCACCTGTACCTAAAGCACTACTTGATGGTATTAAAGCGTAACCTTTCTTATCCATCTCTTTTATGATTTTAGTATTTTTACCATTTTTTGGTTCCTCTTTTTTCATATCGTTATATTGTTTCATCTGTTCTTTTGAGAGACTTTTCTTTGGAACTGCTTCTACTTCAGTTGAATCAACTAATAACGCAAGATTATTTTCTATTGCTGCATTTGCAAGTTTTACCATATGCTTTGTTATGAATACAGATACAAAATCGTATACAGCCATTATTCCCATGAATGCTAGAGCAATTTCAAAGCTAAATCCCATACCAAGAACAGTTCCGAAACCTATTGCAGATATCATTGCGACCATATTTCTTGTTTTTGCCCATTTTCTTTTTATTAAAATTAATGAGATTCCTAAAATAAATGCTAAAGCGAGTATTACATATGAAAGGGTATCACTTATCGCTAATGGAGATAGTAATTCCATAAAAAAGTAAAACCCCGTTAAGAATATTACAAATGTTTCTAATAGTGAGAATATGTTCTTAAATTTCTTCATAACGAATAACAAAATGATAGTGGCTATTATTATGTATATTACGAAATAAACAGCCGTTTGAGGAGATGTTATCACACTTGTTGTATTTACCGCACTTATGGATATGTCATTGAATTGAAGAGCAATTAAAAATAAACCGAAAAACTGGACTATCATGAACATTATGATTATCTGTAAAAATTGTCTCGTACCAAGTAATTTAAAACCCAAAATAATTCACCTATTCATCCTCATGTCTAACTATTTTAACAATACCATTTCTAGGGGTGAATACATCACCATTCTTTAGGAATTCGCCTATATATTTATTTGCAGTATCCTTATCTATACCAATCTTTGCAGATTCCTCAAATATTCTTTCTAATTTTGCTGAACCTTCCTCTTCCTCTAATTTCTTAATAACGTCAAGAATATTATTTATTTTATCGACTTTTTCTCTTGGCATTCCAGTCAATATTTTATCTATATCTGTACGTCCCTCTTTATCAACTGCAAGAGTCTTCAACATGTATTCAATCAAATTTATTGCTAATTCAGCATCTTCAACCCCGACTATATCGTGCAATTTACTTTTTGCACTAGCCTCTGCCATTCTTATCAAACCTTCTATCTGTCTTGGGGTTATCGGTGTTGCTCCTTTTTTAATACCCATCTTTCTTAAATCTACATAATAATCTTTTATCCTTTTAGATGCTTCATCACTTAACCTTGGATAAACATATTTTTTTGCATAAGCAATGTATTTTTTTAGAAGCATATGTTCTATTGGTGGTTCATACACCTTATCATTACTTGATTCATCGTGTGCTATTACCGCACCTGCAGCTTCATGCTGGTTAAGTATATAAGTTGCTATATTTTTATCAAGCTCTATATCCATAACATCTTTTATTGGGAATATTAGATCAAATCTTGAAAGAAGGGTTGATGGTATGTTGAATTGTTCTGCAGGATATGAATGAGGATCAAATCTTCCGAATTTTGGATTTGCAGCTGCCAATACAGATGTTTTAGCATTAAATGTTGCAATTATACCTGCTTTAGCCACACTGATCGTTTGAGATTCGAGAGCTTCGTGAAGAGATGCTCTATCCTCATCATTTATCTTATCAAATTCATCAATTGCAACTATACCTCCATTACCAAGTACCATTGCACCTGCTTTAAGAGTCCATCCTCCTTCTGAAAAATCATCTCTCTCGGCAACAGCTGTTAATCCCCCACCTGTTACAGATTTACCGCTTACATATATACCCTTAGGAACTAACCTAGCCACAGATTGAAGTACTCTTGTTTTAGCACTACCTGGATCTCCAATCAAAAGTATATGAATATCACTTCTTATAGGTCCTCCATCAACAAGTTTTTTTCCTGCTGTTCCACCGAATAGCTGTAAAGCAACAGCCTCTTTTATCTCTTCATATCCATAAATGGATGGTGCTACTGATTCAGATATTTTATTGAATATTTCAGGATCTTTCGATAATTGTTTTATTTCTCTTTCTTCGTCTGGACTAATATCTATATCAGCAAAATCTTTCTGCTTTGCTTCAAGTGATATTATATTCACAAACATTGAATATGTACTAGGATCTAATTTTCCACGAGAATCCTTTCTTGGTCTTATTTTTAATATACCTGTAAGTTCTATTCTATCTCCAGGTATTGCCATATTTACCATATCATCTTCAAGCCATGCCTCTAATTGCCAAGTAGGTACACTACCGTTTAATTTTTCTAGTGGATCTTGTATTGCAATTTTTTGAGAATTTACAAATTTTGACTCCTCAGGCACTATTTTTAAAGATCTCTTTTTACATTCAGGGCATATCTTTGGTATTTCTTCCTTGTCAAGATTAGCCTTAACCTTGTTATTACAAAAAGTACATACAAATATACCCTCCTTAATTTTTGGTCTTATATCAGATCTTTTCACAACAAGTGCATCTATTGATATAAGTTTATTTATGTATGCAGACCCTATCTCAAGTACCATTGGAGTGTTTATGGATTGATTATAAAATCTTATATGAGGTTCATATATTCCGAATTTTATACTACCTAATTTTTCTTTTAAGGATTGATTTGCTGCATCTAATATTATTTCAGGATCATTTATCAGATTTAGAGCAAGATCCGGATCGAACTCCTCCAAATCACTTATATTTACCATCAAACTTCTTTTATTTGGAAATTTTATGATTATTTCCTCTATATCATCTTTGTAGTATGACTCAAGAAATTCGTCAAACAATAGTTTTAAAGATGTATTTTGAGGAGCTTCCATAATTTATCATCAATTTATTATAAGTAGTAATAATTATGAATTATTTATATTTAAATATTTAGAATATAATTATTTAAGTATCAAAAGCTTATTTAGCTATTTGTATTTTAAAAATTGGTGAATTAATGTCAAAGTATATAGTTACTTCAGCACTGCCTTATGCGGAAGGTGTACCCCATTTAGGTAATTTTATAGGTTCAATATTACCTGCAGATGTATATTATAAATACCTTAGATTGATGGATAAAGATGCAATATTTATATGCGGATCAGATCAGCATGGAACCCCTATAGAGATACAAGCATTAAAAAAAGGTATAACCCCTCAGGAATTATCTGATTCAATTCATGAAAGGACAAAAGAATCCATGTCAAAATTTGAGTGCACTTTTACCTTTTATGGAAAAACTAATTCAGATAAGAATAAGGAAACTGTTTATTACCTATTTGATAAACTTAACAAAAATGGGTATATAGATAAAGTTGATGATATACAACCTTATTGTAATAAGGATAAATTATTTTTAGCAGATAGATTTATAGAAGGAAAATGTCCTGTTTGTGGTGCAGAAGGGGCAAGAGGTGACCAATGCGATAATTGTGGATCACTTTTGAATGCAATAGATTTGATAGATCCTCATTGTAAAATATGCGGAGGTACAGATATTTCATTTAAAAAAACAGTCAATCTTGCACTTGATCTAAAAAAATTGCAACCGAAGATAAGAGAATTTGTAGTTGACAGGATGAATAATAATTGGAGCAAGAATGCCATAAAAAAGACTTTGAGTTATATAGACGGAGGTTTAAAACCAAGAGATATAACTAGAAGTATAAATTGGGGATTTGATGTTCCTTTAAAAGGATTTGAGGATAAAAAATTTTATGTGTGGTTTGATGCCGTAATCGGTTATATAGGAATAACAAGAGAGTGGAATGAAGAACGTTGGAAAGATTATTGGAAATCAGATGAAACAAAATTAATACAATTCATGGGTAAAGACAATATAGAGTTCCATACAATGATGTGGCCTGGTATCTTGATAGGATCCGATGATGGTTTTGTGTTACCTTATACCATAAAAGCTTATGAATATTTAACTTCTACAGGTATAAAATTTTCAAAGAGCAATAATGTTGGGATAAATGTAGAAAATTCATTGGAAATATTGGATGCGGATTATTGGAGATTTGTTCTGCTTTATAAACTTCCAGAAACATCGGATACCGACTTTTCAATAGAAGTTCTCAAAGATACAATAGATAAAATAATGAATGATAAGATAGGAAACTTCATAAACAGAGTTTTAACAATAGCAAAATCAAATTCAACCCATCTAAAAGAGATAAAAACATCAGGTGATTATAAGGATAAAGAGTCAGAATTAATAAAGAACTATGAAGATAATTTTAACAATATAAATATTAGGGAGGCCCTTCATGATTTAATAGATTTAGCAGAACTTGGCAATAGTTTGATAAGTACAACAGAACCATGGAAACTTGCAAAAAAACTAGATGATAAAGATATTGAATCTGAATTTAAAGATATACTTGGAAATTTAATAACAACTGTATATCATATAGGTATTTTATCTTATCCATTCATACCAAAAGCTAGCTCTGAAATATTATCTTATTTCAATATAGAAGGTATTCCAAAATTTGCACAGATGGAAGAGGGTATAACAGTGAATTATGAAAAACCTGTAAAACCACTATTTGAAAAACTTTCAAAAGACAAAATAGATAGATTAAGTAAATTTTAAAGAGATTGGGGTATCAGTAATAAAAGTATTTTCAAAGACAGATATACAATTAATGCAGACATGAAGAGAAATGGGTAAAATGCAACCTCTATTCTTGTTGTATGCTTATGCATCTTTTCAAAAATCCATCTTTTAAAAGCAACAATTGGTTTTGAAAGTATGAATGCTATAATTATTATAGCCCATAGAATATAGAACGGATAGATTAGGAATATCACTGAAAGAACAAGCTTGTCACCCATCCCTAATGGCAGAAGTGTTAATATACCAATTGATATAACTCCTGCTAAAAGATAATACATATTTAAAAATATAAAATTATTCGCTGCAATTATAACTATCGCAGCTATTAGTATTATAATTAGATTTATTCTCCTAGAACCCAATAAATCAAAGATTGCTAAAAATGCAAAAACTACAATAATTGGCAATAAGTTAAAATATAACATAATATATAATTGCACTTTCTGCTTTTATTATTTATGTAGAAAAATAGATTTTAGTAATTAATAAAAAAATTAAAATATATCAGTCAGTTGATATGTCTCTTGGTATACTTGGCCGTTTTTTAATAACTATCCTAGAGTTACAATAATTGCATGCAATGAAGTTTTCATTATATTCTACGTCTCTACCACAATTAGCACATATATATTCCAATTAGATCACCATAATAATTTTAATTTTTTAAATATTTAAAACTTGATATTCTTTTTAAGCCACTTACTGAATTCCTGATGTATTGGCGAATTAGATGTATCAATAACTCTTATCTCCACTTTTCCAGAATAATGTTCATCTTTGAGCTCAAGATTTGGAGAATACTGTTTCATTGGCGTAAAGTGAACTTCTCCCCAATGAATTCTTCCTTCTAAATAATCATCAAGTACCTTCCTAACCATTGGTAATGATGAGAAAGTGAACAATATACCATTACACCAATATATAGGTATAGTTCCTGATGGAGTAACCCTCTCTCTGAGAAGATCATCCAATGACATGTTTATAACTTCATGGACTATTATCTCATGTATTGGGGAATAGGTAATATTTACGTTATTCAACATCACACCTTTTCTGATGCCTTAGACATTGACTCTAATGAATGTTTAGAAGTTATACCTACAGGTGTGGTGAATATGTAAGCACCACCTGCGTAAATCTTTCCGCAATGCCTGCATCTCCATATACCTGTACTAACTCTCTCAACCTTAGTTTTCCCACATGAACCGCATTTATATAGAGTGGTCTTCTCTTTTTTAACAGCCATGTACCTTTTTCTTATTGTAGCTCCGTATCTTATATTTCCACTTGACATTTGAATCACGATTTTTCAATTATACCTTTTAACTCTTTATGTTTATCGAAAGAAATATCTATAAGCTTATTGATTTCATCCATACTAAAACTTCCAGATAATCCCTTCTGAAGTGCTCTAATTTGCTTATCATCAATCTGTACTGTGAACCTAGCATCCATAGCGGCCTCTTCATCAGCATTTGGATCAAGAATTATCTTATCCCCTATTTTTGCAAAGGTTGTTGATGTAATCATATTGTTTAATTTGAGTTTTGTTTTTCTATTTTCATAATTTGCTTTTCCATCTTTATACTCGGGTATTTTTGCATTTTCTAATGCTGCCATGGCTGCTATACTAGATGCATCGAATATGTTACCTGCATAATTTAATACGTATACATCTACATAAACACTCCAAACCTTACCTTCTTCAATGAATAAACTGGTAGGATCTATAGCAACCGCTGATCTTATTCCTCTATCAACTACTCTTGATAATTCAACCTCTTCAGGAGAGGGTGGACCTGATTCATAATCCGCATTTGCCATTGGGAGTAAACTCACAGAAAGTATAAAATTACCTTCATTTGGTGTATCTTCGTGTGGTGATTCTAACACCATTTTTACACCTGCTATAACTCTTGTATCTCCTAGATCAACCTGTGCAGATCCCTCTGCATGTGGTATTAGACCTTTCTTTATTTTTATATCCCTAAAATCGTATAATTCCCTAGAATCCTCTCTTTTACCAGATTCTAATAAATCTCTTATATACTTTGATTTCATAGTTAAAATTGCATCCATTGTAACACCTCATTTTTCTTCATACTGCTTTGACACTTCTTCGTATGATTTTTTCAAAGCATCTTTCTGTATCTTTGATATTGTTTTCCCTGCTTCAATAACCATATTTTCAGCTTCTTTCATCTGCTCTCTTGTTACTCCTCCATCAAATTGAAGCAACAATACATCGTTATTTCTAGGAGATATTGCAAATGGTATATCTGCATCTGAATAATTGTCCTCTATCATATTCACATCAATAGATACCTTATCTTCTATTCTTGCTGCACTGACTGCGTAAACAAGATCTTTCATTGGTATACCTGCATTTGCTAATGCAACTGATGCTGCGGTTATTCCTGCTGCTCTTGTACCTCCATCACTTTGTAATATTTCAATATCTATATCAATTTCACTACCTGGGAATTGTGCTAAATCAACAACATTTGAGAACACATCAGATGTTACTTTTGATATTTCTATCTCACGTCTTGATGGATTTGATCTTCCATGACCATTAAGCCCTGAAAATGATGCCATTGAATATTTTGCTTTTATAACTGCTTTATTTGGATCTGCTAAGTATCTAGGTGCCTCTTTTGGGCCGTATACTGCAACTAACACTTTATTGTCTCCCCATTCTTCATATGCTGAACCATCAGCATTTTTTAATACTCCCGCTTCTATCTTTAAAGGTCTTAATTCATTAAAATCTCTTCCATCTATTCTTTTTCCATTTACTATCAATTCTGGTTTATTTAATGACGATGCCAAATTTATCACCTTACTCTTTGTTTTCCAACATGTCCTTTATCCTATTTGTCAATCCTGGAACATGTGCTTCTCTATCTATTCTTAATATAGCTTCTATAGCTCTATTTTTATTCTCTCCCATTATCCATACGTACCCATTCTTTCCGACCGCTATTTTAGTATCTGTTAAATCAGTAAGTTCATTTATCATTGTGTTTTCCTTGCCCATTAATCTTGGAATCTTGGCTGTGTTTATTTTCATTAAAATTCCATTTTTTAAAAGCATAGGCTTTTCCAATATAACTGTTTTCCTTCTCTCTATCTCCTTTACCGTTCCTTCAACTATATCTCCTATATAGTATCTTTGCCTATCTCTCCTATCGGTTAGTAAAACCCCTTTTATATATTGATTTATTTCTAAATCGTAGGAACCATTTCTACCTTTACTACTTATAACACCTATTACCTTATCATTCAAACGAGGTTGCCATATAGATTTTAAAGGAATTAATGAATTTGAGGATTCATCAAAAAGCCCTAATATCTTTGAATATGTCTTATCATCTTTTATGTAAGTATAGTTTAATTCGCTTGGTGAATTCAATATCATTTCACCTGGAAAAACAAAATGTCTCATTTTATCACGTTAAAATTTTTGTAACCGCTTTACCTTGGGTAAGCTGGTTTATTTTATCATAAAATTCAGATTGCATACCTGCTGGAAATTCTACCACAGCTTGCATGCTCCCATCTTTAAGCCACTGCTGTGACTTCATTCCGTATTGCTTAAGTACGTTAAAACACCTATTTGCAGATTCAGGTGGAACTGTAACTTCTATCTTTGCTGTAGCAAATTTTATAGGAAGAATCATATTTATCTTCTTTATAACCTCTTCAACTTGTTCATTTGCGCTTTTAAATGGATCAATTGAAACCTTTGCTTGTTGAATCGCATTTTCTACCCTTAATGCTGGTGTAGGTGCATTTGTTCTCGGGTCTATTGAGTTTCTTGCTATTATATTTATTACCTGTTTTCTTTTCTCCTCTGTTAATTTTGCTCTTTGCTCTGTAGTTATCGGAACATTGCCTTTTTTTAGTATTTGATCTATAACTTTTGCAGAATCTGTTGTCCCGAATATTTTCTTTATTTTATCCTCGCTTTGCCTCTCTCCCTTTCTTGCGTCTTTAAAAACTTCTTCAGTCTGTACTACTATCAGAGGATCTTTTATTTTTCCAGTTATATAATCATATGCTAAACTTGCATCTCCTATCAATTCAAATGTAGTATTTGCTGTTTCATATTTTATTATAACTTCCTTTCCCATAAGATTCACTTAAAAATTAAATATATGCCTCAATCTCTTTTGGACTTAAGAATTTATATCCTTTTGATTTTATTGTTGTTGATATTTCAATATTATCTGAAGTCAAATTATTTTCGTTAATCTTTTTGATTATGCTAACACATAATTTTATAGCATCATCCATCTTCATATTATCCTTGTACTCTTTAGCCAGTATCTCTTCAGCAATCTTCTTTCCTGATCCAATCGCATCTGCCTTATAACCAGCAAGAGCACCTGCAGGATCTACTTCAAATAGCCGTGGTTTAGTGTCATAACCTCCGATTAAGGTTGTTACTGCAAAAGGTCTTAAACCACCATATTCAGTTGCGGTTAACATTTCCTCTGCCATTTCTCTTGCTAATGTCTCTACAGGCTCTGTTTCATCGTATATCATTCTATGGCTTTGAGTCTTCTCTCTCATCATATTTACAAGATGTAACCCGTCTGATACCATACCGCTATATGTTGAACCAATAAATGGATCTATTTTGAATATTTTTTGTAATGTTTCTGGTACTATAAGCGCTTCATTTATATTTCTATGAGCCGCAATTACAACACCATCCTCTGCCACAATCCCTACTGCAGTAGCTCCTTTCTTTACAGCTTCTCTTGCGTATTCAACTTGGAAAAGTCTTCCATCAGGACTGAACATAACTCCTCTATCGTATGCTTGTATATTTGGGTACATCTATTTCACCTATATGAAAATTAATAAATTGAGAATTTTCAATATTTATAAATTATAATTTAAACTTTATTAAGTTTTGCTTTTAAAATCTTTAAATTAATTACTTTATGGTATAATTGAATTTATCAATTTAGATAATTTGTGCTCCTTTTTACAATAAGTTTATAATAACATATAAATATTAAAACTTAATAGGGTATTTTAGGGTTTTAAAAACTTGATTTGATATTTATGTCTGGAGTAATACAAAAATTTATAATAAAAAAGGATCATAAGGAGGATAAAACAGAAGTTAATGATGCAATTGAGTTTAATTATAAACCAAGGCATTTTGGTAAGGTGTTGGTCACTGCCGGAGGTTCACTTGCATTTATTGCAACAGTTTTGTATGTCAGAATTGAGGAAGTTTCACCTGCTATACATTATAGAGATAAGACATTTCCTGCGCAATATATGCATACTAACGGTAACATACCTTGGTTGGAATTGGCTTTTAGTATAGCCGGAATTGCAAGTGTGTATATTACAGCGATTGGCTTAAAAAAGATCCTTAGAGATAATAAGGATGATAAGGATAATAAAGATAATGATATTATTAACTTAAAAAAAAGAGATTAAATAAGGAGGTATAATTTTTATAACTGAAAAATAACTTTCTATTATATTATAATTTTCAAGTTTTAAAATATGTAAAAATTATTATTATATTATTTATTTTTATCAATAATCTTATTTTGATTTAGTCCAGCTGCATATTCCTTTAAGGTACGTATTGTGCCGGATGTTTTAATTGTATAAAATGCTGTATTTACATCATTTATCTGCTTTATAAATGCTAAAGCGATTATCAGATTTGGTGTACCTTTCAGTAAAGATTTTATTATAAAAAATTTATTATTTAATATAGCTGCCACTTTTGGATTTGCATATGTGTAGTTAATATCTCCCAATTCAAATAGCAAATATTTGTTAATTACTCTAGAAAAATTCTTTGATGCATTTTCATCATTAAGTTTAATTCCAAATTTTTCTATATCTTCTGAAGATTCAACTAGTATATATCTAGATTTATCTCTCATTTTCTATCAACTTTTTTAAATTGGTTATATGCTTTATCGCTTCATTAGGATTGTCAAAAAACAATTTTGAAATTTCAAGTAATTGTATATAAGAACACATGTATTGATCAGTATCTGCAAATGTAACTATCGAAAATTCTATTTTTCTTGCTTTAATGTACTTTATGAGCCTGCGAATAAAAAGTAAATCTCTTTGTCTTGAAAATCCGGTATCATGCATCAATTTGTTTATCGATATTATTATAGGTGATTTATTGCCTAAAGTAAATTGTATTAATTTTTTATCCAGATTATAATCATTTATCATCAATCCAGCTGAACCATTCCTCAATCCAGAAATCAATCTACTTGTATTGGATCCATATATAAAATACTGATTGAAATCTGATTTTAGTGAATCTACATCTGCAATTTGAATATCATTTTTGTTTTTAAAAATTTTTTTAAAACCTAAATTAAATTGCATTTTAGGATCTATATTACATCCAGAATCAACTAAATCGTAGTAAAGCATTTGTATCTAATCCTCATTTGGAAGATCTTTCTTTTCTTTTGTATTTGATATTCCGAAAAGCTCTTTCTCGAGTACAACCTTTATCTTGTTTGAAGGATACAGTAATTTTATAAGTTTTGTATGACCTCTTATACCTTTTCCTGATTCAACCGAAAGTATTAAACCATAGGTTTCAATTTCAAGCATATAATTACGGTACCATCTTTCACTTTTACAGACTTTGTGAAGCCCTTCTGCAAGAGATTTATATCTATTGTATATTTCACCACTGAATATATAAGTGTCAATTCCATCACTTAGCTTCTTATAAGAACCTCCGCTTTCAGCTATCAAAATTATAGCGTATAGCACTAATTTTTGATCTTCGGGAAGAGTGCATATCAAATCATATACTACATCTTCACCAGCTTTTTGTATAGCTTTTTCTGCATCCGCCATTGTTATGCTGTCTTGGTTATTTGATTCTGCAAATTCACCCGCTTCTGATATCACGTTTAAAGAAAATCTAGCGTCTCCTCCTTCTTTAGCTGAAGCTGCAGCTATGTAATGAAGAATTTCATCAGAGATTACATTCTCTTTAAATCCATCTTTTACACGGTCTTTTATTATCGCATAAAGTTCATTTGCATGATAAGCTGGAAATACCAGCTCAGATTCATATAAAGCTGATAGACTACGAGGATCTAACTCCTCTTTAAATGATATGTTATTTGATACACCTATAAGACTTACTCCCCCTGATCTTATATCACTATTTATTCTTGTCAATGTATATATTAAATCATCCAGATCTTTTACCATATCAAGTTCATCTAATACAACCATCAGTATTTTGCCATCTTCCTCAATCCAATTTATCAATTTTTCATACAAATCAACAGCACCAAAACCTCTTTTTGCATAATTTGGTAGGTGGTCGCTCACAAGCTTGTTTAATACTCTGTACTTTGAGTTGTATATCCTACAGTTAACATAGGATATTTTAGTTCTTGAATTAGGGATATCTTTTATTTCATTTATAACATATTTAGCACAAGTTGTTTTTCCAGTACCTGTTTTTCCATATAGAAATAGATTTCTACCTTTTTCTCCTTTCAATGATGGAGCTATTGCTTTCTCTATATCATTAATTTCCTTTTCCCTAAAAACTAATTTTTTTGGTATATAGTGAGGGGACAGAACTTCTCTATTTGAAAATATTTTTGATTCTGTTAAAAGATCGTTTAAGTTGCTCATACCTTTCCCCCTTTATAAAAATTAATGCAATCAATTATTTATTAGATTATTAATATTCTTTTATTTAAATTTAAAGTTAAAAAAAATAAATATAAAGTCAACTTATATAATGCTTATCCTTTAATTTCCCTATATCCATTATGCTGTACTTCCAGATTATGTCTCCTCTTTTATCTGTTTGTACTGTCCAAGGTTGAACTAATACAACATCTCCTTCTTTAATCCAAAATCTCCTTCTAAATCTACCTGGTATATCGCATAATCTTTCTTTACCATCATTGCATTCAATGATGAATTTTGAGGCACCAACTATTTTGGTAACTTTACCTGCTGTTTCGTTTCCTTGTGGAACCCTTAATTGTGGTAAGGGTGCATTTGGATTAT
>JAKACK010000001.1:129237-131068 GCA_021821445.1 Microcaldota archaeon
CATAATCTTTCTTTACCATCATTGCATTCAATGATGAATTTTGAGGCACCAACTATTTTGGTAACTTTACCTGCTGTTTCGTTTCCTTGTGGAACCCTTAATTGTGGTAAGGGTGCATTTGGATTATTATTATTTTTTCTATACATATATATTACACCGATTAATATCCTATAAGACTATATCTAGCACCACATGCTTCGCAGACTAAATAATACATACCTTTACCTGCTGTTTCAAGATGTGTATCGGGTTTATGGCATTCTCTACATATAACATAGGTTTCAAAATATTTATGTATCTTTTTATTTAAGTCTTCATCTCTGAATTTTCCTGTTATTATTAGTCTTTGTTCTTCTAAAGTTGTTGGGACACCTAACTCTTTTTCTATGTACCTGGTTATTTCTGCTTTACTTCTTCTAGCCTTATCAGCTATTGCGGATATATTTCTTATTATCGTCTTATTTCCTTGTATTATGGAATCCACATTTGGGATTATAAAGTCTGTATGCTCTCCTTCTAATTTGGGAAGCTGTGAAAATGCTTTATATAATAATTCATTATATTCTTTGTCTTCCAATTAAACACCTATAGAATTGATTTAATATAATTACAATTGTTTATTCAATTATATATATATTTCCTTTCAGTTTATATCCACTTTTATATTGGATAAATAACAACTTTTATAATTAGTTATTTTTGCATTTATAACAAAAAGAATTAAAATGGTATTCGGACATATATTAATTGTGGTAGATTGGCTGGGGAGCTAAGGGTTCTCTGCTCGCAAATCCCTTTATGGCGGGCCGATATGCCGGTTGAGTAATATAGTTTATTAAAGGAACCATCATGAAATGTTGAGGTTCTGCCCTGAATGATGATCTGGTATGTGAACCAGGCCAGGCCGGAAGGAGCAACCTTAAGCATATAACTTTTTTAAAAGTGTGCAATTAGGTTATGCTTTCAGGATACAGATCTGAGTGGATTGATGGAACAACCTTTAATAGACTATCTTGCAATGCCGACTTCTACCACATATTTAAATTTAGATTTTGTAAAAGTCAATTTTTTAAAAATAGATACAAATACTTTAAATATATTGACTTCAATAAAATATTATAAATTCTATGCCGGGGTAGCCTAGTGGTACTTTGAAAAGCACCAATTTAAAATTGAAATAGAATTTTAGGTGCGTTAAGGGCACTAAAGGGCGGCAGCCTGCTAAGCTGTTTGGCCGTAAAGCCTTCGTGAGTTCGATTCTCACCTCCGGCGTTCTTATTATTGATATTTTTATTGAGTAAAATTGTCACATATCTATAAAGCTTATAGGTATGCGGTTGTAATTTATTGTATTATACCTCATAAGCTTATCAATATTACTAAGTGAATAAGCAGAAGCAGATCTAGGGATTATGAAATAATAGTATATCTTATTTTTATAAGCTTTTAAGAAGATATAATCTTTTGCAAGTAGGAAACCAGTTATATGGAAATTGTTATCTCTGAGCAGCTTGTTCACAAAAAATAGCTTATCATCAATATTCATTATATCATTATAAATAATTGACCTTTTTATTATTTATAAGTAATTGAGCTAAAATTTTAATAAGGTTTAAATATTAAAAAATTCAAAATATTAATGGATGGATATGGCTATTTATAACTTAGAGGGCACTAAATCTTATAAAGCCCAAAGTGCGATGGAGTATTTAATGACTTATGGATGGGCAATACTTATAATTGCTGTGGTACTTGCTGCACTTTATTCATTAGGTATATTTAATCCTTTGACTTTTGAGCCTAGACTTCAACCTGGTTCTTGTCATGTCCT
>JAKACK010000008.1 GCA_021821445.1 Microcaldota archaeon
CCCCCAACTGTAAATTTTAGAGGTTCTCCATCAAAATTTGAATCGAATTCAGTTCCATCTTCAAATGTTCCTTTGTAGAATACACTTACTTTATCTCCTATTTCAACTGGTTTTTTAGATTTGTTGTTTTCATCTACCATTTTATTACCTCATTTAGTACATGAAAATTCATGTACATTAGGAGTTTATCCCAAAAACATAAAAAAGGTTACCGCAATACTATTTATATGGCTAAAATCAATATTTGATAAAAATAATCAAAACCCATATAAAAATATTTTTTAGTGAGAAAAATGCCAAAAACATTTGATGATGATTTAGTTTATTCAAAAAGCATACTTGATGATTGTATAAATATAGATGATGCTATATCAGATAATTCTAAAATAAAATATGATCTTAAAAAAGGAATTCATTATATCTGTTTAGAAGATGATAAAAAAATAGTGATATCGGAAAATAACATTAACTTAGAACTTTATAAATTGAAATCGAAATTTATAATAAAAGGTATTGGCCTATTGATAAAAATGTATTCTTTAATAGATAAAAAAGATGTTATCAGTATGAAAGAAATATCTAATATTTTGGTAGATTTTTCCAATAGGTACCCAGCTGAAACTGAACTCGTACTCTTAGCTCATAAAAGGGCTAAAATAAATAATATAGAAAGTACCGCTTTTTTAATTTATTTAAATAAAAATACAAAGATTGATAGTATGATAAAAGAGAAGGTTAGAAAGGATTACCAGAATGTATTCAATCAAGAGTTACAAGATAGTATGGATAATAATTTCAGTACCAAATAATAAACAATTTTTATAGAAATCTTTAAATTTAAAAGAACTAATTTTATTGGTAAATATGAAAATCTTGTCTTTGCCCTCTTCACAGGAGCTTGCCTTAAAAATTGCAAACAGGATGGATTGCAAAATAGCTGATTATAAATCTGTTAGATTTCCAGATGGTGAAATTTACACAAAAATAGATACACCATTAGAAGGTGAAATGGTAATTGTAATAGGAAATACAAATACAGATTCTAATATTATATCTTATCTACTCTTATTGGATGCTGTAAAAGAGGAAAATCCTAAAGAATTAATCGCATTTATACCATATTTTGGTTATGCGAGGCAACATAAATTGTACAATAAAGGTGAAGCTATAGCATCAAAAGTTATGACAAAATCAATAGATAATTTTGCAGATAAAATAATTGCTGTGGAGCTTCACGATGAACAAACTCTGAATTATACAAATAAACCTTTTATAAATTTAAAAATAAAAAAACCTGTATTTAACTTCTTTAAAGATAAGGGTATAGATTATGTAATATCACCCGATGATGGTGGATATCAAAGAGCTAATGATATGGCGAATTTGCTTGGATGCAATGCTTATTATATAGATAAAAAAAGAATAGATGCAGATACAGTAGAAATGAAATTGCCGGAAGTAGAATTTAAAAATAAAAATATTCTATTACTAGATGATATGATATCTACAGGACATACAATGCTAAATGCTATAAATTTGATTTCAAATAAAGGAGCTAAAAAAATATATTGCTGCGCTATACACGGTATATTTGCAGAAAACAGTGATAAACTTATAAAAGAAAAAATTGATGAGATTGTAGTAACCGACACCATACAAAGTGAGTACAGTAAATTATCAGTAGCTGATGAATTTGTAAAATTATTTGAAAAATAGCCTGTTAATTATTTAAAATAAAAGAAAAAATAAAATTATTATTCAATTTTTTAAAGTGCTCAAATCTTTTATTATTTGATCAACTTTCTTTGAAAGCTCTTCATCGGATTTAAACTGCTCTGAATTTTCTAGTAGGTAACTCACCTCATTTGATATATTATCCAATTGTGAGCTGATATTGTATTTTTTTAGATACTCGGATGTTTCTAATTCTGTATGTCTCTTGAACATTCCCATAAATGGATCTGATATCTCTTTTATCAATTCAGACCCTTTATCTGTTATTGAATAATATTTTATTCCTTTTTCTTCTTTCATACTGAGATATCCCTCTTCATACAGATCTTTTAAAGCTGGATATATATTTCCAGGTGATGGTCTCCTTCTTCCTTCAGTAACATCACTTATTGTTTCTATTATCTGAGCTCCATTTATCTCTCCTTCTCTAGCCATTTTTAGTATCATGTATTTTATACCGATAAACCCACCGATATGATGCATATGGTGCATCCCCATCATACCTTCATGGCAACCTTTTCTATGCATCCTTCCGTGCATCTTTCCTTCTCTACCCTCTTCATTTCCCATTTCATTCATATTTCCATTCATGTTATCACATCTAAATATAGATATCTATATTTAGATATTTATATGTTTCTATTTTGAAAGGGTTTGCAGATAAAAATAAAAATCAAAGTTTATTCCTTTTTATAAAATTAATATTTATTCTCATTAATTCCATAGATTTAGCGACCTGTAGAGCTATAACTTCACTTGGTTTATTAACTCTGAAGAAATCCTCAACATCCTTTAGAATTACAGGATCTGACACCAATTCAAGATTTTTGAATAAGGATGTTCTAAATGAAGAATTAGGTGAATAGACCTTTTCTATTTTACTCCAATTATCCTTTATCCATTCCCATACAACCTTCTTACCATAAGGATTCCCTATGAAATGCTTAACTGTATTAGAAGCTATATTACCGGACATTATTGATGGGATCACATAAGAATTCTGCAATTTTACATATTTAGAAAATGAGAAGTCTAAAGCTTCCTTATCAATTTTCTCATTTTTAAATAATCCTAATGATATCAGCAGCTTTAAACTTTCTTCTTGGACCGTCTCTTTTTTGTAAAGTTCCATTAACTGTTTGAATTCTGTTTCTCCACCGTTTAACGCTATTATTGAGTAAACTGCAGATGTCAAAGTGGGACTTACACTTTTTATATTTTTAAATAGGTCTCTTGCCTTCTTAACAATTGGTTTATAACCTAATAAACCTAAGTTATACAGTACATTAAGTCTGAATATGTCATCAGTATCATTTTTAGGTACAAAATCCCAATTGTACTTTTTATATTGCTTTTCAAGATACCAAAGCATTATTTCCTCTATTTTCTTATTTCCTTTATCTTTATACGCTAATGTATTAATTACATTTAAGGAATCTAATAGCAAATTGTTGGCAGGATAACTTACATTGTACAAATATTTCTTTATTAATTCAAAATAGTAATCTAAGGTTATATTTCCAGATCTTACAAAATTATAAAGGTCATTTACTATACCCCATTCATCTATACCATTTAATTTTCCCGATTTAATCTCCTCGCAAATGGCTTCTAAGGATGGTTTATCATACATTACTCTGTAAATTCCCTTCTGCTGATAATTAAGTTTGAATGGCTTACCTTTAACGTCTTCTATTTTATCCACTCTATCCTTTAACATCTTATATTTTATGCTTTTATCTCCAATTAAATTGTATCTTATTGGTATATCCCATTTTATATTTGTACTTTTATCATTATCTAATAAGAACCTTTTCTGCTCTAATTTTACCAAATTTTTATTTTTGGATACCATTACCAATGGATAGCCACCTTTTGTAATCCAGTTCTTTATCATCCCTTTTACATCTGAATTAATATGCCTATCCTTAGCTGCTTTATCCAAGCTGTACCATAAATCTTCTTTTGTTGTGTTTGAATATATATGAGAATTTATATATTCTATTAAACCTTGCCTGAATGTTTCTGCTCCTAAGTAATCCTCAATCATAGATAGTACACTGGAACCCTTTTCATAGCTTATCACATCAAATATTGAATTTATCTTTGCAGGGCTTTCTACCTTAACACTTATAGGGTGGGTATTCTTAAGTTGATCATAGAATAAAGCATCTTTAATTTCATTCTCATAAAACTGATACTTTACACCTATATCTGGAAGGGTTGCATCTACCGCTTTATAACTCATAAATGTGGCAAAACTCTCATTCAGCCATAAATCATCCCACCATTTCATAGTTACCAAATCACCAAACCACTGGTGAGCTAATTCGTGAGCTATTGTTATTGAAACTCTTTCTTTTGTTATTGAAGATGATTTGTTTGTTGCGAATATCGCTGTATCCCTGAATGTTATAGCACCCCAATTTTCCATAGCACCTGCTGAAAAATCTGGTACCGCAATCAAATCCATCTTTGGTAAGGGGTAATCTATGTTGAAGTATTTGAAATAAAATGACATGAACTTTTTTGTATACTCTAAAGCGAGTTTTGCATATGCCTTCTTTCCTGGAATTGTCAACACTCTTAAAGGTAAGTTTCCAACTTTTCCCGATACAGATTCGAAATCCCCTACACCCAAATATACTAAATAGGTAGACATCAAAGGTGTAGTTTTAAAAGTTACTAATTTCATCCCTTTAGATCTTTTTATGGATGATTTTATTGGCATATTAGAAACAGCTTCTAAACTTTGATTTATTATAAATGATATATCAAAAGTTGCTTTGAAATTTGGTTCATCAAAGCATGGAAATGCGGCTCTAGCATCACTTGGTTCAAATTGTGAAGATAATAGATACTTCTCTTTTCCTTTTTCAGTATAAGAACTTTTATAAAAACCATACATTTGGTCATTATTTTTACCTTTAAAATTAAGCACTAATTTTACTAACCCTATCATTTTCTTTGGGAGTTTAAAAGTTACTGTTTCATCTAATTTATCTACTTTATAAGTCACTTTAAATTCTTTATTATCTTTAATTAAGAGAGCTTTTGTTATCTCAATTTCTTTGGAATTTAATCTTATCTTATCGGTTTTATCTGATAAATTGATTGATATTTGTTCATCACCAAGAAATGTAAAGGTCTTAAAATCTGGCTTGAAGATTAAATTATAATTTAGAGGAGTTATATTTTCGTCTAATCTTTTGTATATATCCACCATATTTATCATTATTAATAATCGCTAAATAATTAAAAACATTTAGTACAGAAGATTCTAATTTTATAACATAAAAATTGATTTTCAGAAATTATAAAAGAGTGTCTGTCAAATAATAATTTGATTTAATAATTTTATTGAAATTATATTAATTGTTTAGGGAATAAAATGGTTGATAATTCGTATACACTTAAGAGAGTACTTGGCTTAAAAGAATCTGTTATAATAAATTTAGGCGCAATTATAGGTGCAGGCATATTTGTTATAATAGGTTTAGCTGCAGCTAAAGCTGGACCTGCAATTGTATTATCCATATTTATTTCTGCATTAATTGCAATATTCACAGGGTTAAGTTTTTCAGAGATAGCGCAGCATGTATCAAAAGAAGGTGGTGTGTATGAATATGCAAAAGAGACCTTCAGACCATCTGCGGGTTTTGTTGGAGGTACTATGTGGACTTTTTCAAATATGATTGCATTATCTGCAGTTTCATTAAGTCTTGGAAGTTATGTGAATGCTCTTTTTGGTATACATGTTGATACGATAATATATGCGATCTCAGTTATAATCTTGTTCGCATCTTTGAATATAGCAGGTATAAAGAATTCCACTAAAACACTCACAGCTTTGGTACTGATAAACCTTTTAGTACTCGCTATTTTCATAATATCAGGTTTGTTTTACTTTAATGCATCGCACTTTTCTAATTTTATACCTAATGGATTTGGAGGTATATTGGCAGGTTCAGCACTTATATTTTTCGCTTTTACGGGTTTTTCAAGGATAACAACTGTTGGTGATGAGGTTAAGGATCCAGAAAAAACAATACCTAAAGCTATCATATTATCCATAATCATATCTTCAATTCTTTATGCTGCAATAGCAATTGTGGCTGTTGGACTGGTTAATACAAGTGTATTGGGGCATGCAGCAGCTCCATTATCAACTGCAATAGCTATAATAAAGAATCCTTATTTGGATGCGATAATTGCGATTGGTGGTATAACAGCAACTGCGGGTGTTATACTCACAGGTATCTTGGGAACTAGTAGGGTACTTTACGCTATGGGTAGGGATAATGAGATTCCATCTAAATTTGGTTATGTTGATAAATATTCAACACCTTTATATTCGATACTTCTTTCTACAGTAATAAGCTTGATATTCGTATATTTTGTATCTTTCTCAACCATTATAGAGGCATCAAATGTATCTGTATTAATAGCTTATATAATAATAAACTTTTCAGCGATAGTTCTTTGGAATAAAATTAAAAAAGAGGATAATCCACAAAAATTAAGAGAACATAAATATTTCTTCCTCATACCGTCGATAGGTATTTTGACCATATTAATCACAATATCGTATTTAGGTATTCATGCGATTGAGATAAGTTTGGCTGTTTTATTCATAATCTCCTTAATATATTACCTAAGGTACATCTTATTTACTGAAGGATACATAAAAGTGGTAAATAAAAGAATACCAAGGATAAGCTTAGTTAGGGTTATAGGTAAAAGCAGAGCGGTAATCAAAAAAGATCTTTGATTTACACAATTTATTATTTGTTTATTTAGGATATCTTTAAATTAGTTAGCAGAAAAATTAATATGGTGATTTAAAATGTCAGAGGATATTAACCAAAAAGGAGCAACGGATAATAGCAAGAATAACAACTCTAATGTTAAACTTGAAAAGAAAGGATTTAAAATTTCTTATGTAATTGGAATAATCGTGATTTTAGCGTTTATAGTTATAGTTTACAGTTATATTAGAAATTATACAACTAGCCCTACACCATCTGCACAGGTAGTATCTGCTGGTGACAATATAAGTGTATATTATACAGGAAGTTATGTAAATGGAACTGTATTCCAATCAAATTTTAATGGAACACCTTTAAACTTCACAGTTGGATCTGGTGAATTAATAAAAGGATTTGGAGATGCTGTATTGGGAATGAAAGTTGGTCAAATTAAAACGGTCACAATACCTGAAAATGAAGCTTATGGTCCTGTAAACCAAAGTCTTATAAATGTAGTCCCATTGTCCGAATTTAAAAACCAAACCGTAAATGTCGGAAGTATTATAACAGATTCTTCTGGAGCGAGAGGTATAGTTATTAATAAAACAGATACAAATGTAACTGTTAATTTCAATTCTCCATTAGCAGGTAAAACTTTGGTCTTTAAAATAGAGGTTTTGAATATATCAAAGTAATTTGTTTTATTTTGAATTATTTTTCTATTTTTTAACTAATAAAAATTATATTTATAAGATGATATAATGTTTGTAAACAAGGATACCGTTATGGTTTACGATACAGATTATCAGGGAGTCGCGCATTATGCCGCATATTATAGATTCTTTACTGACGCGATAGAAAACTATAAAAAACAGGTTTTAGGAATTGATATAAATGCGGTGAGTAATGAATTGTGGTTTGTAGTTGTGGAATCAAAAGCGCAGTATTACAAATCATTACACATAAATGATGTGATATCTGTTGAACTTAACCCTGTTGTATCTGATTCAAAAAAGAGTATAACTTTTAATCTTAAGATAAAAATAGACAAAACAGGAGAAACTGCCACGGAGGGATATTTGACTATGGTTTCAATAAACCCAAAAGTTTGGAAATCTGTTGAGATGCCGCAGAATTTAATTGAAAAATTTAAATCATAATTACCAAACGTAACCTTTATCAGAGCAGTCAAGTTCAGCTCCGCAATTAGAACATTTCAGATGGCATGCTTGCATATGAAACATTTTATAGCCACAAAGAGGGCATAATTCAAAATCATTTTCAATAATATTCATAAAATCAAAATCTAAAAATTTTTACCTTAAAAAGTCTCTGTAGTATAGTAGTAAAAATGCTTTTGATTCCATATCTGCATCTTCAGTAATATTTTTTCTATTTTTATAATCTTTTGCCATTTCGGTTGTCATAAAATCACAATATTATATTTTATTAATGGTATTTATTAATATTGTATAAGTTTTACATTTGAATAATAAAATTTGATAAATAGAAATAGAATTTAACAAAATATATTAATACCAATATAAAAATCAAAATACTTTATATTCTCCTGCCAACATACCTTTTGTTAAAAATATTATATTGTCAAGTTCTTCTTGTGCTAAGTCGCTTACCTTCTTTTTTACTTTTTCAATATCTTCAGGTTTTTCGGCTGAAAGAGATATGTTCAAGTGTTTTGGATCGTTTATTGGTCTTCCTATCTGTGATACTAAATTTACATTACATTCGCTTATTTCAGGAAATGATGTTATTATATCATTTGCTAACTCATTCGCAAATATATTATATATTTTTCCTATGTGGTTTACAGAATTTTTTCCAGCTGCAGCCTCTAAACTCATCGTTCTGAAAGGTGTTATTATTCCATTTACTCTGTTTCCCCTTCCAACAGATCCATCATCTCCAGATTCACAGCTCAATCCAGATTTTGTAAGATAAACAACAGAATTCTTTATATCGTCCCCATTATTTATAACAACTTCTACATCATCCTTGGTTATTTTCTTAGCGTTATTCAGTATATCTTCTTTTATTTCATTTTTATAAGCTTCATATTCACCAACACTGGAGAAATATTTTGATACAAACGCTATTGCTACCGTTAAGGTTATACTTTTTTTATCTCTAACTCCCATAACCTTTACATCTTCGCCAACTGCCGGTTTCTTATCTTTATACTCAGCAGAATTAAGCATATGCTCAGTTTCAATGACTAATCTTTCGGTAGGTGTAAAAGGTGCAAATCCAACTCCAAAAGA
The DNA here is from genome assembly GCA_021821445.1 of Microcaldota archaeon. GTDB lineage: Archaea > Micrarchaeota > Micrarchaeia > Micrarchaeales > Micrarchaeaceae > Mancarchaeum. The sequence continues at coordinate 8,762 of JAKACK010000008.1, forward strand.
TGTATCATTTGCTAAAGGCATATCTGTATGTCTATTAAATATATTTGTAAGATCTGCTGATCCTTTAACTATCTTTGACATATAAGTTACCTCATTGTCAACATCTAAAAATCGGGTATTCTTTCTTAAGTATTCTTTTGCTGTATCCAAAGCAATTTGATCAACAGGTATATTTACACCGTTATAATTTTGTATTGCTCTACCAGTCATTATTACCTCTATTGGCCTTATTATTTCGGCACTGTCGAATGTAACGTTTGATGATCCTCCAATTATCAAACCTTTATCAACATTGTGATGAAGTACCTCACCGAATTCGTCCAAGTATGCTTTTGATAAGGCTAAACTCACACTATCCATTATACCGTCAATCAAACTATCTGGATGTCCTATACCTTTTCTTTCAACATACTCTACAGGTTGCTTATATAAAGGAATTGAACCATTTTCTGAAACTCTAATATTCGCCATATTTACACCAATTTATTAATTCATTATTTAAAATATCTTTAAGAATAAGTATGTATCAAATTTTTATCTTAATAAATTTTCTACATTATTTATAAATATAAAAAAAATAAATTAATTATAACGTAATCTCTTCTTAAATATCTCAAGATTTTTACTTGCTCTTTGAAGTGCTTTAATCCTAGATGCATCCTTTTCATGATAAATCATTTCATCTATATAACTTAAATTTTCAAGAATTTTTTCATCTTTTCTTTCAAATTCTTTTGGATTGAATTTTATTTTATTTACTTTATGCATTTCCAAACCTAATCTCTCTTTTGAATCTGTTTTAAAAGTTAAACGCAAACTCAAGGAATTTCCTTCTGAATGATATTTTTTTTCTATTATGAGGTCCTCTGATTTAATTTCAGATAGTGTATCTAATTTTTGTATAACTTCTGTTTTTAAATTTTCATCTTCTGGTACTAATTCAAATAACTTTTTATCTTTTGTCTTTATAAAATATAAGAAATCATACTTAAATACAGGTTTACCTTCTTCTGCAGTTATTTTTGTAAATAATTTTTTTGATATTGTTATTCTATCAGAATTATTTATATGATCCAATAAATTTTTATCACCTTTAATTATAAAAGGTATAGTATCCTTATCACTAGATATAAAATAACTTATCGAAATTTGATAGTCCTTACTTTTATTACCAACACTCATATCCATAATTCCACCGATATATTCAGTCAAATTAGTGTTTAAAAAGCTTTTGTATAAACTTTCAAATTTCTATGAGATGAGTTTTCATATTATAGAACTCTAAATATTAATCCCCTAACTATGTATATAGCAAGAACTAGTATTAATAAAATTGCTAATAATGATATATAACTTTTTGCTGATTCGGATAAATCGCCCATTATTGATGGTTTCAAATAATGGTTATTTGAAGTTGTACTATTTGATATCAATATATTGTTATGATCGTCAGGATTTGGTATTGAATTATTTATAGGGCTAAAGTTATTTCCTTCATAAATTATTTCATTGTAGTTTGGTCTTCCAGTAGTTGTTTCTATAGTCCCATTTTTTAATACCTGAGTAGTTAGATTAATAGCAGATTCTTCCGTATTTACACCAAATGTGTATAATGAGGGAAATTCATTCCAACTTCCGTTTGAATAATAGTAAAGGGATTCCGTTGAATTCATACCATTAAAAAATGCGGTTTCCCCACTATATTCTCCCCCAAATATTAAACCGACATCAAATAAATTGTAACTACCTGTTCTTATGTATGGATTAACCTCTATATAAGCGGATGAATTTGGTATATTAATAGTTACATTATTATAAAAATAATAACCACCATTTGAATAATACCCAAATGAAACTACGGGACCAGAGGAACTATTTGAAATCTTTATTACTGGAGAAAAAATAAGTGGATACTTTATAGATGAGGATAAATAAGGTTCAGAATTTGAACCATAATAACTTTCTTTTTTTACAACGCCATTTAATGTAGTATTTATACTGCCTATATAACCATTATTGAAGGTTATGCTAGAACTTGTTATATTTGCATCACGTTGAGTATCATTCCATATATTAGAATAAATATTGTACCTTGAACCTTTTAAATTTAGTGAAGCCACATTTTGAAGCCAATACTGATATGACTTATTTCCAGATATTACATTTAACATTGCATTCAGTTGTATACTTGCACCTTGTGGTGATGGATTTTCAATATAAGGTAAATTTGCTACGGATATATTTTTTATATCAGCATTTCCCATCACCTCTTTTGCCTCTACTACATATGGAACATGATTTCCTGATATATCACTTATTCCATAACTGGCTATACCTATTGGATTAGGACCAGATTGATTTATATCTTTAATAGGATTTACTAATTGGGTTGATACATCTGTATAAAATACCAACTTTATATTTTGACCACCATAAAAATTAATTTGATTAATGCCTCTGTTTAAATAATAGCTTATTTGGTATTCTGTATATGCAGGTAATGTATAATTATCGCTTTTATCAAAAGCTATTTTTATAGTTTTATTTGATATTATTTCAATCGATACATTACTATAGTTTTTAAGATTTATAGAATAGTTTGCGTTATCTGAAAAATTAAGCTCTTTGAATTGATTTGATGGAACGCCAAATGTGTCAAATTCATAGGTTATTGGATTATATTTAGCATCTAAAATTACATAATAAGAACCCTCTTTTACATTATATTCTGTTATATTGCTGCCTTTAATAGTTGATCTGTAAATGTATGTAACAGGTTCTCCTAATTTATATGCATTGTACTCTGATGCATTTATTATAGATAAGATAGCGGTATTGCTAATATTGTAAGCCATAATTATTGTTGTTTTATTATGAGCAATTATCTTATTGGCTGTATAATAACCTTTATTCATTGAGTAAATTGAAGTTTTTATATATCCAGAACTTGATCCCGCATTATATCCACTAGAACTACTAACTGAAGCTGAAAAGAAGATTGGAGTCGAAATCGTAAAAAATAATATAATCAATATAAAGATATATCTTTGCATATTTATTTTATAAATTTTAAAATTTAAATAGATATCATAATTTTATTAGGTGTTAAATAAATGAACAAAATTTCAAATACAGATACAGTTTATTTAGATAATGATGACGTTTATATTAATGGAGTAAATTACAAAATAAACGTTTATTTTATGAATAGGAAAACCATAACTGGATCTGTAGAAGATGATAAAATTATAATAAAAATTCCTGTGTATTTTAGTAAAGAGCAAAAAATTAAGTATTATGCTAAATTAAGAGAAAAATTGATTAAACGTATAATAGATGGTAAATTTTATAAAACTTTAAATTTTTTTAATAATGAGGAGATTATAATAATGGGTAAACCAATTAAAATATCTGCATTATTTGATTCTAAAATTAAACGTACTTCAATAAATTTTAATGGTAATTTACTTTCTTTAAAAATTCCTATAAAATATAAGGATACCGAAAATGAATACATAGATAAAATTGTAAAAAAGTTTCTATCAAAATGGGCTTATCCAATTTTAAAAGATAGGATTGAATTTTTAAATGATAGGTTCTTCAGATTCAGGATAAATCAAATAATTATATATGGACCTAAAAAAACTATTTTGGGCAGTTGTAATTATAAAGATAAAAAGATATATTTGAATTTAAGATCATTATTCGCTCCTTCCGATATGCTTGATTCTGTAATAATACACGAACTAGCCCATTTAAAATATCCAAATCACTCTAAAAAATTTTGGAACTTGGTTTTATCAGTTATGCCAGATTATAAAACAAGAAAAAAATGGTTAAATCGCAATATTTATAATTTAGGACTCCCTATTAAAAATTAATTTATATTATTTATTCAAATCTCTATTCTTTAGATATGTGGTTTTGTAATAATTACAGTACTTTCTTATATTGCATATGTTACATTTTGGATTTATTGGTTTGCAAATGCTTTTACCAAATTCAACTATAACTGGATTGAATTCTACTTGATATTCTTTTGGTATTATTTTTTTTAATTCTTCCTCGGTCTTTTCTGGGTTTTTTGTGCTCACTAATCCTATTCTATTGAATACTCTGTGTACATGTATATCTACAGGTATAGCAGGAATTTTGAAAGCTTGTGTCAGCACTATATTTGCTGTTTTTGTTCCTACTCCGGGTATTTTCATCAGCAAATTATGTTCTTCTGGAATCTTTCCATTAAGCTCTGTTTTTATGTATCTAGAAATTTCTATTAATCTTACAGATTTTACATTACTAAAACCCACTTTTCTAATTATTTTTTTAACATCTTTAGAATTCGCATTTGACAATCCATTTACATTTTTATATTTATTATAAAGTTTTTCTGCTGCATCTCTTGTTACCTCATCTTTTGTTCTTTGAGAAATTACAGTCATTATTAGTATCCAGAATGGATCCTTAAATAGGAAAATATGATTTGGGGCTTGTTCCTTTATAATTTTATATAATTTGATAAATTTTTCTTCTTTTGAATTATAATCAGACATTTTAAAACCTTAAATTATATATCTAGAAATTAATTTACAATAAAGTTTATGCAATTATGTATATATCTATTTGTAAAATTCAATATTGTATCTGTTTATAAAATTTATTTTGGGGACATTAATGAATTCTAAATATGAAGAAGGGGTGGCGAACCTTAGAGGGATTAATAAATCTGTAAAGTATATAACAAAAAAGCTTGGATTAAAAAAGGATGCTGTAGAGCAGGTAATAGCAACTTGGATACTAAAATCAGACCCTTACATAGATGAAATGATAAGTGGTAAAAAATCAGAATTTAATCCAACACCCTTTGAAATGGTTGAATTAATAAAAAAACTTGATGATGCAGATTTGTTTAAAAATGAGAAAATATTATCTTATATAATGTTACATAGAACTGACCACCATGATAGATTTATGGATTATTTAAGATTTAAACTGCTCAAATCAAAAAATTTACATAATAAAATATGATAATGTATTTAGATATTTGTCACTAATTATAAATTATGATAGAAAGAGTAAAGAAACCAAATAAACTTATAGTAAAAAAGAGTTTTAGCTTTGATAAAGTTAGTTATATAAAGTTGAAAACAGTTAATAAAATAGGTAATGGGGCTAAGGTAGATTCAGAAAAAAAGTACATAGGAAAATTTGCTTATGTATTTATATTAAAGAAAAGTTCAAATGCGATTGTAACTTACAAGGATGAATCATTAGATATAAAATCAAATATACTTTTAATATCAAAAGCCAAGATACAGAAATTTGGAAAAGGGGCACGTATAAACTGCTTAAAAAAATATATTGGTTATCAGGCTTTAATTGTAATAAAATAATCTAAAAAAGGTTATTTTTTATTAATTATAAAATTTAGGATTAAATAAAAATATATTAATCTTTATATAAATTTTGAGTTTTAAAACAATATTTTAAAATATTATTTGATTTATAACTTAAATTTATATTATTTATAGATAAAGTTTCAAAAAATTATTTTTAGGGATATTATGAATAAATATGATAAAGAAGATTTAAAACAAATTTCAGATTTTGAAAATAAATTTGTAGAGGACAATAACAAAGTTGTTAAAAAATTTGGTGCAAAAAAGCTAGTGGATATTGGAACGGATCTTCCGGAATTTTACACTTTTAAAAATGGGCTTATTTATTCACATAGAGATTTTGACATTTTTATGCAAAATCTAAAAAAAGGAGAAAAATCTGCTATAGTATCAGGTTTCAACCCAAGTAATAATATCCATATAGGTCATATTGGAGTTTTTGATACAAATCTATTTTTTCAAAAAGAATATGGTTTAGATGTTTTTGTACCTTTATCGGATGATGAAAGTTATGTGGCGGGCAAAGTACCTGATCAGGAGGAAGGATTAAAAAGAGCTTTAAGATTAGTTAGATCTCTAATTGCATATGGATACGATTTGAATAAAACACATGTAATAATAGATCAGTTATATACGAATATATACAATTTAGCAATAAAACTTTCCAAAGGAATTACAATGTCAGAAATAAAGGATGTTTATGGTTATACTAATGATCAGAATACAGGACTTCATTTTTATCCTGCAATTCAATCAGCTCATGTAACATTTCCACAAACGTTAGGAATTCCAAATGTATTGGTTCCTATAGGTCCTGATGAGGATGCACATTTAAGAGTATCAAGAGATGTATCTGTAAAATTTGGTTATCGGAAAACCGCGGTTTTGCATTCAATTTTCCTTCCAGGATTTGATGGGGATCCAAAGATGTCAAAATCAAAGGGCAATGCGGTATTTTTATTAGATGATGAAAAAACCATTAAAAAAGCTGTTATGAATGCATTCAGTGGAGGTAGAGCAACAATAGATGAACACAAAGAAAAAGGAGGTATACCTGAAATAGATATATCTTACCTTTATTTAAAATATATGTTCTTGGATTCAAAAGAATCAAAGGTTTTATATGAAGATTATAGGAATGGAAGGATACTTAGCGGAGAAATGAAAAAACTACTTTTAGATAAAATTTTAGATAGATCTGAGAAATTTAAGAATGCGTACAATAAAGTTACAAATAAGGATATTGCAAAAATAATAATGACAAATGAGGATGTTGATGTAATATCTTTAATAGATAAAATGAAAATCTTTGATTAATTTTATTAAACTTAAAGAGATTGTTGTTTTAGTATGTTTTCAGAGCTGCTAACTAAATGGTCTATTCTAGCAGGGGGGCCAAAATCAAAGTTTAATATACTGAGATAATCAGGTATTGATACATTTGCAAATCTCTCTAAATAATGTGTTTTATATTTTATTAGAAAATATATTTCAGTAGCGTATAATGCACCATTTATGGCTATGTGAGGCTTTGGTTCGTCTTCATCTATATTGTAAAATTTTAGGGTTTTATCTAATGATACATGAACTCTTGGTGGAAATCCCACACTTATGTTATATCTTCTACAAACGTCATTTATTATTGGTTGATTACTTATATCCATCAATACATTTCTCTCAAATATCTCCTTTATATCATAGTAATAGTTCGGAAATCCAGAAAAATCAATATTGTTCCTTCTCGCAACTCCATATAAAAACATTATATCAAAGGATACATTAAACCCGGATATTGCATTTACGTTATGGTAATTACACCAATTTTTAAAATCTTTAAAAACCTCCCCTTCACTCTTTTTGTCCTTTTGTTTTAATTCCTCTTTTTTAAACCCATTAATTTCAAGCGAGCTTTCATCTATCTCTACATCATCACTTACTCTGCATTCTTCATAAAATTTATCATCCGAATTTATATCTACAGCCCCTAGGCTAATTATACCATTATTAAACCATTTTAATCCGGTTGTTTCACAATCTATTATCGCAAGTGTCATCTATATCCGCTTTAATAATTATCTAATAAAAAAATATCTTGTATAAGAATTAATTAGGGGTTTATATATTTACTCTTTAAATATTTAAAAATTTACTATAATATATTTAGCATTTTCTATAAAATTAGAATTAGTTTTCAATTTAATTATAAAAATTTTCTTATAAATTATAATTCTCTTCCGATTACTCGTGTAATGCCCCCTTTTAAGCTATATGTATCTATACTATGATATTTTTTAAGATAATTTGATACGAATTTAGATGTATTCCCATGATAGCATAGAAATATGTTATTTTCAAGTTCTTTAATTGAATTTTTATCTATATTTAATATTTCTTGAGGTGATATTGAAATAAATACCTCTCCGAAATTATCCTTTTCATCATAATTTAAGAGATCAATTATGTGACATCCTCCCACCCATAAATGGTGTGAGCTTTCAGGGTGGCTATAATTGGTTATGCCACCCATATAGTTCCTGCTTCATTGGCAACTGCCTCCTTTGCGGAAGGTCTTACATCGTCTCCACCGGCTTTACTTCCCGAATGCCCTTCGGTAGTTTTGACAGATTTTCTGTCAAAATTTGAACTCTGTATTGACACTTACAGCAACTACTACGCAACCAGCACTTTCAGCCTTGTATTGTAAATAGTCAGTAAATCTATTCCAAGAACATTCCTCTATTGACCTTGCGAATCTATAGTTCTTTATACCTATTATTATATCATTCAAATTTATATACTTTGTGGTGGGGTTATATCCCACCTCTGAAGAGAGTGGGTTTTAGGCCCACATTGATAATCTAAAGGTTCCATACCTAACCAGATTATTTTTTTATTATTCTCTTTTGCATATTTTAGAGATTCTTCGTAATCCAGCTCTAAATTATTTTCATTCATTTTAAATAACCCCTCTTATGATTAATATAAATATATACATTATAATATATAAATTTTTGGGGAGCATTAATTTTAGACAAATTCTTAATTTGTTAATAAAAATAGTTTAAATAACTTAAAATTAGTTATAAATTTTATCGCACTTATTTTTTTATGAATATAAGCATATAATGGCTATCAAGATCTATCTTATTTACAAGCTGAAAACCCTCTTTTTTTAGTCTATTTATTGCTTGTTCTTCAGATAATCTAACAGAATAAGGAGGTCCAAAATCAGTATTCTCTTTTTTAAAATCAATATCAACATAATGTCCACCCTCCTTAATTACTCTGCTTATCTCTTTTTCATATCCTTCAGGTAAATAATGGAATGAGTTTGCGGTAAATATGGTATCTATTGATTTATTATCAAAAGGTAATTTATCCGGATCAACTTTTAATATTTCAATATTTTTTATACCTTCTAAATTTGTCTTTAATGCTTCGATAGCATCTTCTGAGATATCCACAGGATAAAGCTTTTTTGGATATTTACTTATAACATAAGAAAAAGACCCACCACCTGCACCTAATTCAACAACATTATCCTTTGAAAATATATCTTTATTTTCTTCTATTGTATTTATAAAAAGTTGGCTTAATTTATAAAATTGTGGTTTAAAATTTGGAATAACCCAAAAATTTTCATCGTTTTCCATTATATCATCTTAATTTTACCATCCAGACTTAAAGTTTGAAATCTTAAATATCTAATTAACATTTTTATTATAATATTTATAAATCTACTTTATTTTACTTTGATAATTAGTGTGCCTTTTATTATTAATCCCCTAAATATTATATTATAGATATAAAATATAAAATTTTCAGATTAAAGTGAATGCTAAATACAAATTTTATTTAGTGAATATAAATTATTGTATGTCATTACAAAATAATTAACTAGTTATGCTTAGATAGTAAGAGGAAATCTTCTTATAACTTAAAATAATATTTTTATTATCTTTAAATAATCCGACTTTTACCTTATATAGATAAAATAAAAATGTTTATATGTTTTTTAATAATATATAATCGATTGATATGAATAAATCAAAAAAATTAGATAAGGAAAATAATAATATAATTAAGGTATTGAAAAATTCTTACAAAGTAGATGATGCAAATGCTAATACGGTATCTCCAGAGGAATTACCCAAAGGTAAATATCTTACTATTTATAATCGGAATGGAAAGCCTAAAAGATACATAATTTCAAAGGATAAAGAGGATATAGAAACTATTTTGGCTAGAGAAAAAGATGAAAACAAAGAATAGTAAATAAAATATTTTAATAAATTTCAATTTTTATTATCAAGATTCTGATTTTATTCAATGTTATAACTTTTACTAGTAAAATATTATAGGTTAAGCTAATTTTTATCTCTTGTATATATTTTTCGTCATTAAAATACAGATATTTATTATGAGCCCAGAGAGGGAATTGAACCCTCAACCTCCTGTTTTCTAGTTTTGATTAAATACAAGACAGGCGCTCTGCCATTGAGCTACCTGGGCACACTGAATATACATTATATATTCTAAAAATATATTTAAATCTTTATTTTATTTCAAAGTGATAAAAACCTCTAGATATAATGTTTTTATATGACATATAAATAAAATACTATCCTAATTTCAATATTTATTTGACAAATAAAGCTATATATGTTGAGATAATATTAATAATTGTTCTGGATTTCTTGTATCTATCTTTTATGCTTTTTATGAATTCTAAACTAGATTTATCTATTCCTTTAAATGCAGATGCTAATGGTACGAAGATTATAAATGTTAATATAAGATTTAGTAATATAGCTATTTTTGACTGCTTTAATATTATCGAAACTAAATAAAGTACTACAAAAAGCAAGGCAGATGCGGATATTATACCAAATAACCTTTTCCAATAAAATTTAATCTTAAAATTTTTATAAAGAACCAATATGTATATCAAACTGAATATGATGGGACCTATTAAGAATAATGAAAGAAGCACCCCATATACTTTTAGAATTGGGGTTAATATGAGTAAAAGAGAAAGTTCTATTATTAGGGTTAAAATTTGGTATTTCATAAATAATTTTGTTTTACCGTACCCAACCATAAGTTGCCCCGAGTACATTCCAATTATATTTATCAACAATCCAATTAGTATCAATGAAAAATATATGTATGAATACGTATAACTTTCTGAAAAAAGTAGGTACATCAAAGGCTTTGAGACCGATATTAAATATACCGTTATTGGTGCTAGTATAAGAAATGAATAATATATACTGTTATTGAATATTTTATTGATATTTCCCTTTTTCAATTTATCGGTAATTACATTGGAAAATGTCGGAAGCAGTACAAATGTTAAAGATGCAGTAATAACCTCTATTATTCTTCCAGATCTGAATGCAACTCCATAAGTTCCCACTATGGAAGGAGAAACAAATAATGCTAAGAAAGCTATTGCAAAACTAGTCAGTCCTAGATATACCAAATTTGAGACTAATATAGGAGATGAGAAAAAGAACATATCTTTTAATTTTTTCAATGGTTGGAATTTAAATTTATAAACCAAGAATTTTCTTAAATAATAAATTGATATTAAAGATCCTATTATTAAACTTATTACTATACCACTCAATGCTCCTATTATGCTATAACCTAATAGTACAAGAGTTAAAACAGCTAATGCTTGTGATATTGAATATATTATCGTTATCTTTGATGCTTCCTTTACTTTGTTTATTCCAAACAATACTGCAGAAGTTACATTGTAAAGCACCGTAAAAAATATTGTTATAGATGCGATTACAAATGGTATAACTAATAATGGTTCATGATAGACAGTGAAAGCCATATATTTACTAATTAATATACCTATTACTGCGAGTATAAAGCTGATTGATAAGGATAATGTTAATCCACTACTTATCACATTTGATTTTTCTTCATTACTTATGTTATTTTCAGATAGCTTTTTTCTGAATGTGGTGCTTATTCCAAAATTACCCCCAGCACCTAAAAGTGTTGAAAATGCAACTACTATTGTATACAGACCATAGTAATCTGATTTAAGGTATCTAGCTAAGAATATAAGAATTACAAGTATTACAACAGAGCTTATTATCTTGCTAGAAACATACATTGCTCCGTTTCTCGCTGTAGCTAAACCCAAATCCTTATATGATTCTTCATTATTTGTAGGTAAACTATTTTTCTCCATACTTTAATCATTAAATATTTTATAATCCTGTTTATATTATTTCTGTTTTTATAGCAATTTATAACAATAAAAAATTAAAAAATATTTTTTTATTTAAAAAGGTTTCTATATATATTTTAGCATATATATTTTCAAAAATAGTGGATTTATAATAAAAATCAATATTTTACCTAATTTTCCCTTATAAATTTACGCTTTCATTTTTGATAAATTTACAATTTTGCAGTACAAAAGATTTAAATATTTGATTAAAGAGCTTTATATAAATCAAATTTTTGGGTGGTAATAATGGAAATGTTAATTTTTGATAATAATAAGGGAAATGAGATAAAAAAGGAAAGTAAGGTGGAGAATAATAAGACCTTAGAAAGATCAGAAGTTAAAACTATAAATAATAAGGAACTTATAAAAGTTAGAAAATCAGAAAAGGATAATTCAAAAATTTATTCAGATATGTTTAAGAGTTTACAGAATTTACAGATTTATGGTCTCGCTAAACCTTCTACTGTGTTAAATTTATTATATGAACTTACAGGTAAAAATGAATCAATATCAAGATATAATTTAGATGATTATTTTATACAATTTAATTTTAAAAATAGTGGAATGAATAAAAAACTCATGAGTATAAGTGTTGAAAAAGGTGATAAAATTATATATGAATCAAAAGGCTTTACTGAAAAATATACAGCTATACCTGATAAAGGTGAAATGAAAAAACTATTAGAAAAAATAGAAAAAATAAAAATTAATTCAAATAAAAATGTAGATAACAACACAATAACTAATATTTATAGAATGTGATGTTATTCGTATTCATTTGGTAAATCAATCTCATTTCCGTCTTCTGAATCTGTTAATTTGTTCAAAGTTGTAATTACATTTCCATCTTTATCATAAAGATATATTTTTCCACTCTCTTCTTTCATTGTTTTTGCGTGATGCCCATCACAAAATGGTTTGTTTTTTGATAATCCGCATGCACAAAGATGAATCTCATAATTACTCAATTTTTCAAATTTATTCTTTTGTTCATCATTATCTGCTTGCCCTAAAAGATTTTCAAATCCAGGTAAATCTTTCAATTTTACTACATATGGATGATCTCGGTCGTGTCTTATTCCTCTCACTTTAATCACAATATAGATTATTAATTAAAGCTTATTAAATTGTTGATTGAAAATTAATATTTTAATTATAAATTTTGAATTTATTCCTAAATTAATATCCATAGAGATAGCTCATTGTTCTGTAATTATATAGAATAAACTAAATATTTTCATTTAAAATAAGATAAAGGTAATTTAATGAATGTTCTAAACTCTATGCCTCCATATAATTTATTTGGATTGGATAATTCAACCTATGAAAATTCAAAGATAGTTGCTATTCCAATACCCTATGATTCTACAACTAGTTATAAATCAGGTACACGGGAAGGGCCTAGAGTTATAATAGAGTCTAGCAGAAATATAGAGTTATATAGTGAACTGCTTGAAAAAGATATAAGTAAAGTGGGTATATACACAACAGATGAAATACTTCCAGACATGAGTTCTCCAGAAAATATGGTTAACCGAATTTATAATGAGGTAATTCCTATATTAGAAGATGATAAGATACCTCTTTTATTAGGTGGAGAGCATACAATTATGGTTGGAGCTCTAAAAGCAGTATCTGAAAAATATGGAAAAGACAATTTTAGTGTTTTACATTTTGATGCACACTCTGATTCTAGAGATATTTTTATGGATACAAAATATTCTCATGCGTGTGTTATGGCTAGAGCTAGAGAACTATGTAATAGCTGTTATAGTGTTGGTGTAAGGAGTATTGATGAGGAAGATTATGAAAAATATTCTGATATACTGTACATGAAGAATATACAAAATATGAGTAATGATGAGGTATCTAATTCTATAATAAAAAATACAAAAAAGGATATTTACCTGACATTTGATCTTGATGCAATTGATCCTTCTGAAATGCCAAGTGTTGGTACTCCAGAACCTAATGGTATGAAGTTCAAAGATTTAGTAGATATATTTTCAAAAGTTTTAAAAGAAAAAAATATAATTGGGATGGATTTCAATGAATTAGATCCAATACCTGGATTTAATGCACCTAATTACTTAGCAGCTAAGCTAATATATCTTGTAATTGGTTATGCATTTGAATGAAAATAATCTATAGAATATAAAATTTAGATTTAGCAAAACCTTTAAATATGAATTAAGATTTATAATAATTAATGTCAAACTTAAATTTAAAGATTAAAGAGGCTTTTAACAAACTTAAAGATAATTATAGTAGTAATATTATTTTGAAATATGATAAACGTACGAAAAGGAATAGGGTTTATGAGTTTATAAAATTAAGGGAGGGGAAAAGCGATAATGAACATTTTAGGTATAAATATATAGGTTATATAACCGATGATGGATTTTTTATACCAATAAAAACTAATTTTATCGATAAAAGGGATATAGAGCTCAATCAATTCAAAAAGATCAATGAATTAGAAGAAGAATTAAAAAATTATGAATATGAGAAAAAAGAAGAAAAAGTAAAAGTCTCAAAGTACGATGAACAGATTTTAACCGCGTTATCTATGAATGCGAGATTACCGTATTCAAAAGTTGGAAAGTTAGTTGGTTTAGAGAGGACTGCGTCAACATATCAGGTAGAGAAGGTAATTAAAAAATACAATATAAAACCTATTTTGGAATTGCATACAAAATCTATAGGATTTTTTCATTATATAATGTTTGTAAAATTTTTAGATGGTATTCCAAACGATATCAAAAAGTTAACGGATGAATTAAAATCTTACCCAGAAATACAGTTAGCTGCAATGACCTCTGGGGAATATGATATGTTTATCTATATACTTTCATTAGGTATAGATGATCCTGATTCAATAATATCCAACGCATATTTATTCTTAAAAAACTATAATGTAAAAGTTGTTATCTCGGAGTTTGATCAAGAATTTGGTTTTATACCTTTAAGAGATGAATTTTTTGAAGAATTAAAACACAATATTTGGATAAAAGATAAAAACCATCGTAGACCAGATTCAAATCAGTTTACTCCTAATGAATTTGAATTTTTAAGAGAATTAAACAAGAATCCAACAGAAAATTTTGTGAGTATCGATAAAAAATTAGGTTTTGATTTAGGTACATCTAGATTTTTATATAATAAACTTTTGAAAATGGGTATAATATACAGATCAACAATTCGCATTTTAAATAATGGTATAAAGCAAACTGCAATCATATCTGCAAAATTGTATAAAGGAAATTTATTTTATGATAATATAAAGGTTTTAGCTTATAATGTTTTAGAAAAAGATAAGCTAATTGACAATTATTCTCTTATGGGTGATTATTATACAGATAGATCTGAGTTATTTGTAAAACCTTTGATAGAAGATGAAAATCTAGATGAAGTTTTGTTAAAACTTAAAGAGATTTATATTGAAACAAAATTTGATGTACTTATAATAACAGATATTTTATTTGGAGAATTTGTATTCAGAAGATTTGATAATACCTATTCTGACCCATATAAGATATTAGTTAAAAATTACAATCTAAAACAAGACAAAAAAATAGATTATTTTAATTTATAAATTTAATTTCCTCCTAATGGCCCCTTCATTATATCACCAATATAAATTGGTTAGATACCTTTATAAATTATATTGCAAATTTAGTATATTGATCTAAATATGTGTTTATCGCAATGAGCAAAAAGTTTATATAAATAAAGTTTTAAAATAAATATATGAAAAATGAAGATAAGCTTACTTTTGTAATATCCTTGGGAGGATCTTTCTTATTTTCTAATTTTGATGGTTTAGCCCAATTAAAAAAGATTGTGAATTCAAGAAGAGATAAATTCGTTATAATAGTGGGTGGGGGGAAATTAGCTAGGGATTATATAAACTTTGGGAAATCCATTGGAATATCAGATACTACCGAACTTCACAATATAGGTATTAAATCAACCCAGCTTAATGCATATGTTATATCCAAATATTTAAATGGGAATTTCTTTGAAGGCAATCCTAAAAATATTAAATTGGATAATGGCGTTAGAGTATTGGTAAGTGGTGGATATAAGCCAGGCTGGACTACTGATGTAGGTTCTGCATATGCTGCAATATCTATTGGTGCAAAAGTTTTATTTAATATATCTAAAGAGCGAGGTGTTTATGATTCAGACCCAAAAATGAATCAAAGAGCAAAATTCATCAAAAAGCTAAACTTCAGAAGACTTTACGAATTAACCAATACAGAAAGATACCCCGGAATGGATTATATATTTGATCCAAAAGCAGCAAAAATTTGTGAAAAAAATGATATAAAAGTAGTTGTAACAAAAGACGTTGATGATATAATAAATTATCCAAAAATATCCGGATCTATTATAGAATAATTTTTGATTATTCCTCCTTTTCTACTTTTGACACGGTGTAGATACGCTTTCCGGTATATGGTTTGAACGGAACCCCATTACCTTTGAAGAAATTTGAGAACAATTCAACATATATCAACCTTGCACCTTGTATACCAGGTTCAAACATCGCAATTACTAATGTAAATATCTGTCCGAATACCAAAATTATTATACCCAATATTATCATCGGTATGGAATGGTTTAAGGATCCTAAGAATATTGTATCAACTACACCAGCTAATATGACTGAAGCTAATAATATACCTATCAACCTTGTATATGACAATATATTACTTACCAATGATGGTATCTCTATCAATGACTCAGTTCCATCCGCATAAAATATAATCCCAATACCAAGAACCATCATTATATAGTATATGATGGCTGTTGTTGTTCCTAGATCTGCTGTAGCTGTGTGAAGTATCATTAATCCCAAGAATACAATTCCAAATTCCAACAATATCCATCCTATTCTTCCTATCGCATGCTTTTTATTGTTAACCCTCCAGGAATTTATAAATCCTAAAACCATACCAAAGGTTATCATACCAACTCCAATCCATCCTGATATGAGCAGCATTGTTGAAAGTTTTGCAGTTAAACTGAATCCTGCGTAGAATGGCAGATGGAATCCTAAATATTCATTAAATATAACACCAAATATTATCGCTATTATAGATCCGGGTATTATAGATTTTGCAAGAATTAAAAGTCCGTTGTCACTCACTATCGTGTGTACAAAATTCATTATTTTGTTAGGCTTTTTCTCTAGGTTCTTCTTACTATTATTCTTTCCAAGGAAATGTACCAAAGCCAAGCTCAATATCAGCATTATAATTCCATATCCTGCATCCCCAACCATCAAACCAAAAAATATTGGGAACATTATGGCGAATAGTAGAGTTGGATCAAATTCATTGCTTTGTGGTAATGAATAGAATTTTATAAATGCTTCAAAAAGTTTGTAATGCTTGTTGTTACTCAGCTTTGTGGGTGATACTTCTTTAGTCTTTATTTTTTGAAGTATGTACTTTCCTTCTGTAACCTTCTTTAGTATTGAATCTAAACGCTTTAAATCCTTTGATGCAATCCAACCGTCTATTGTCATTATATGCTTTGTTGCTCCTAGTTTACTCATTATACCAAATTCTTGTGACTCTACATCTAATTGCTCGTTTATCGCACTTACTATGTTGTAATATTTATCGGATAACTCTTTAATGTGGTTTTTCAAATCATCTATTTTTGATGAATAATCTTTATTCTCATTAACTATTTTATCTTCAACATCTTTTACAGTTCCGGAAAGTTCAGGTACGGCTTCAACTTTAACTTTGTGGGTTGAGAATATTTTTCCCAAATCACCCTCATAAATTCTATTTATAGTTACTATGTATGCATTTTCTAAATCTATTACCATTGAGTCTTTTATTGATTTTCTTATTGAGTTAATTGTATCTAAGATTATTTCCTTCTGTGATTTTAAGGATGTATCCTTATATATAACATAAGAGATCAACTTTGTTGAATTTAGCAAGGATAAATCGGAATTAAAGTCTTTGATATTATTCAACAATTCCAAAATATGTTCATTATTTGACTTTTCTGCCTTATAATTATCAATAGACTTGCTTGTTTTTAGAACATCATCGTATATGTCAATTCCTTCTGCCTTGCTTATCAACTCATCTATACTTTTGAAATCGAATTTCTCGGTAGTTTCGGATTCATAAAGCATTGATTTTAAACTTTTGAACTTTGAACTGTACTTATTAAGTACATCCTCGTAGTAGTTACCCTCATTCATGCCGACATATTTTGAAAGATCTTGTGGCATCTCATCTATCTCCATTATCCCAAAGTCATATAGATAAGATAAAACTTTTTTATAGTAATCTTTAGATATGATAACTCGTATCTTTGTCATCTTCTCTGGCATGAGCAACATTATTAAACACCAAATTTATTTTTTAGAACTTTTATGAAAACAGATATAGCATCTTCATCTTTTATATCCTTCAGAGATTTCGCTTTATCCTTTACTGATGCAATCTCTTTTTGATAATTTTCATCAGCATCCTTCTGTGCCTTTTCAATCTTTTCTTCGTATTCTGAATCCTTTTCCTCTTTTGCTGCGACTATCTCTCTTTCAGCATTGAGCTTAGCTTCTTCAACTTTTTTAGCTGATTCTTCTGTTTCTTTTTTTATAGCATTTTCAGAAGCTTGTTCAGCATCATGAATCTGCTTTAAATCTTCAAGGTTCTTATCATTCTCCTTATCAACTTGATCATTATTTTTATTATTCTTATCATTTTTTTCAGACATGTAAAACACCCACTGATATCAGTATAGCCAATGCGGCACCTAATGCGATTATCTTTATAGCCTGTGACACTCTGATTATCTTTTTGAATTTATTAACCTGCAATTTCGCATATTCACTTGAATACTCCGCCTCACCTAATGAGGGTTTCACCTTTGAAGTGTAATCATACTTCTTAAGATTACCCTTGTATATTATATTAAGTAAATTATGCGGATTCATTAAGTTTACCTTTTATTGTCTTTAATGAGACTATCTGGTCTCTTTCCATATCATCTAATCTGGCCTGTATGTATTTAGCTTGATACACCATATTTGGTATTGATATATGTTCAATCGCATTTGATCTTCTGTTGAGCTTCTCTATTTCATAAAGTATCTGCTTTAAGGAATTTTCCTTTTCTGCAACTTCTAATAATAGATTGAATAATGTATTAAAAGAATTTATAACATCCAATACCTGTATTGGCATATAAACTGGTGTGAATTTATCTTCTCCACTTGATGTTATATCAGGTATCTTTACGCCCATAATGTTTTTTGAAGATACATTTGCTATGATATTCGCTCTCTCATGTGCTATCTGATCAAATACTAATTTGCCAAGAGTTATATCTGCGAGTTCATTTGAATTTACTGATTTTTGAATTGAGTCCTTCATATTCTGCTTCATCTCCTCTATCTGCTTAGCCAAATCTAGGAAAGCGATAACCAAGCTAGACCTTTTCATCTTTAAAAGGTTAAGCCCTTTCTTGGCTATCTTTATCTGCCCTTTTATCCTTATGAGCTCAATTCTTGTAGTTTTTATGTTAAGACTTTTCATTCTTTCCACTTTCCATATTTCTGTATAAATGCATCTTTTATACGCTTCATCTCAGATTTTGATATATTTGACAATAACTCCCAACCAAGATCAAGACTTTGGTCTATCGTTCTATCTTCATAATAATCCTGCTTTATGAATCTTGATTCAAATAAATCTGCGAATTTGAGGTACTGCCTGTCAACTTCACTTAAAGCCTCCTCTCCAACTATCTCTGTAAGGTTCCTTATATCCTTTCCATGAGCATAAGCTGCAAACATCTGGTCAGTAACATTTCCATGATCCTCTCTTGTTTTTCCTTTTCCAATTCCTTGATTTTTCAATCTTGAAAGGGATAAGAGAACATCTATAGCTGGATACATACCCCTTCTGAATATATCTCTGCTCAGTACTATTTGCCCCTCTGTTATATAACCTGTTAAATCAGGTATTGGGTTTGTTATATCATCTCCTGGCATAGTCAATATAGGAATTTGTGTTATTGAACCCTTTTTATCCTTTATCTTTCCGGCTCTCTCGTATATAGTTGAAAGATCTGTGTACATATAACCTGGGAATCCTCTTCTTCCTGGAACCTCTTCCCTAGCTGCTGAAACCTCTCTTAAAGCTTCACAGTAGTTAGTCATATCGGTAAGAATTACCAAAACATGCGTATCATGTTCGTATGCCAAGTATTCGGCTGCTGTCAGAGCCATTCTCGGAAGCATTAATCTTTCCATAGAAGATTCTGATGACATATTCAAGAACATAATTGAATTTTCTAATGCTCCCATATCTTTAAATTCATTTATGAAGAAGTTAGCCTCTTCACTATTCAATCCTATACCACCGAATACAACGTTGAATTTTTCGTTATTTCCAATCAATTTAGCTTGTCTAGCAATTTGAGCTGCTATTTTATTGTGTGGCAAACCGGATCCTGAAAAGATAGGAAGCTTTTGACCTCTCACCAAGGGATTCATCGCATCTATTGCGGATATTCCTGTTTGTATAAACTCTGAAGGTTCTTCTCTTGCATAAGGGTTCATAGCACTTCCGTTGATATCATACTCTTCATCTGAGTATATCTGTGGACCGCCATCTCTAACTCTGCCCATACCATCGAATATCCTTCCTATCATGTCCTTGCTGACCTTCAATTTTGCAGTTCTACCTGTAAAATTTACCTTTGTAGT
Organism: Microcaldota archaeon; assembly: GCA_021821445.1. Lineage (GTDB taxonomy): Archaea > Micrarchaeota > Micrarchaeia > Micrarchaeales > Micrarchaeaceae > Mancarchaeum. The sequence goes on from JAKACK010000008.1 coordinate 29,166, forward strand.
TGAAAGATCCATACCTGTAGTACTTCCAAAAGATTGTATAACCGCAACTCCATCTTTTGTATCCAAGACCTGCCCATCAACTTCTCTTCCATCATCCAATTTTATATGGACTACCTCGTTGTAAGCAGCATCCTTTATACCTTCTACAAATAAAAGTACATTAGTTACTTGTTTCACACTTTTATAATAAATATCTGACATTTCATTCGCCCTCTTTCTTTATCTTATCTATAGCATTTATAGATTCTTGCATATCCTTGAAATACGCATCTATCTGATCTTCAGGTGTAAGCTTCATTCTAGCCATTTTTGCCTTTGCATCTATATTTGACATTTGGCTTGTTGGAACTCCTCTTTCTATCGCTTCAACCTCCTTTTGGCCTATCAATGTTATCCCTTTTAACATTAAGAATTGCTTGTGCATTGATGTGTAGGTATCAATCTCATCAAATGCGTTCTGCTGCAGTAAATCCTCCCTTATCATCTTAGCAATGTCAAGTGTTACCTTATCTGATTCTGGAAGAGCATCGTAACCAACTAGCTGTACTATTTCGTTTATATCCGCCTCTTTCTGAAGTACACTCATCGCATTTGAATATAATTCACCCCATTCTGGATCAACTGTATCTTTGTACCACTGTGAAAGATTGTCAATGTAAAGTGAATAGCTGTTCAACCAATTTATTGAGGGGAAATGTCTTGCGTTTGCAAGTGATGCATCGAGTGCCCAGAATACTCTTGTAACTCTAAGTGTATTTTGTACCACAGGATCTGAAAGATCTCCACCGGGTGGTGATACCGCACCTATAGCAGTTATTGACCCCACACTTCCATTTAATGTGTTAACCCTTCCGGCTCTTTCATAGAATTCTGATATCTTTTTACCCAGATAAGCAGGATACCCTTCTTCTCCTGGCATTTCCTCCAATCTTCCGGATATTTCTCTAAGTGCCTCAGCCCATCTGCTTGTACTATCAGCCATCAAAGCTACATCATAACCCATATCCCTATAATACTCCGCTATAGTTATCCCTGTATATATGCTAGCTTCTCTTGCTGCAACTGGCATATTGGATGTATTCGCTATTAGAATTGTTCTATCCATAATAGGTTTTCCTGTTTTTGGATCTTTCAATTCAGGGAATGTTGACAATATTTCAGTCATTTCATTTCCTCTTTCTCCACATCCTACATAAACTATTACTTTGCTATCACTCCATTTTGAAAGTTGCTGCTGTATTACAGTTTTTCCTGAACCAAAAGGACCAGGTACTGCTGCTGTACCACCTTTAGCAACTGGGAAAAGCGTATCTATTACTCTCTGCCCTGTTATCAATGGCATATCAGGTGGTAATTTATTCTTAACCGGTCTTGCATATCTTACAGGCCATTCCTGCATAAGCTTAACCTCTTTATCTCCAGAATCTGTTGAGATAACTGCAACAGGTTCATCAATTGTGAAATCACCCTCACTTATAGATTTTATAGTTCCAGACATTCCAATTGGAACCATTATTTTGTCTGTTATCATGCTGGTTTCTTCAACCTCACCAATTATAGAAAAATCAGATACCTTGTCCCCTTTTTTAGCGGTTGGTTTAAAGCTCCATTTCTTCTTTAAATCTAATGGTGATACTGAAATACCCCTAGATATAAAATCTCCACTTTTTTCCATAATCTTATCCAATGGTCTTTGTATACCATCATATATACCACCCATTAGACCTGGACCTAACATAACTGAAAGTTGTTTTTCAGTATCTACTGTAGGTTCACCTGGCTTCAATCCTGAAGTGTCCTCGTAAACTTGTACGATTACATCTTCACCGTTGATTTTTATAACTTCACCAACTAATCCAAGTTCTCCAACTTTTACTACATCATTCATCTTTGCATCAGGTAATCCCCTAACTGTAACAACAGGTCCTGAAATTCTATATATATAACCATCCATAAAATTCACACTTAAATATCATTTATTTTTTAAATTTGAAATGTCAATACCCAAAACTCTTTTTGCAAGTTGTGCGACTGATTCCTTTTCAGATGCATCCTTTGAAATTGGTATGAATATGACAACAGGTTTTAACATAGCCTCTATCTTTCTAAGCTCATCATCATATATCTGAGACATGATGGAATCTGAAGCGATTATCAAACCATACTCCTTGCTAGATATCGTAGATCTCAACATTGATAGCATTTCTTTTGGATCATCAGAGATAAATATATCTTGAATACCGATCATTTCGAAACCCATAGCTATTTTTCTTTCTCCTATTACTGCTATCTTGTCAAATTCTGTCATATTTACACACTTATCAGATTTTTCTTGATGAAATCTGGACTCATTCCATAACCTTTACTCAATATTGCAAGCCTCAAATTATCCCTTTCTATCTCAGCTTTTAAAATGTAATATAATATAAAACCAATACCTGCAGATGATGTTTTGAATCTTAACATGTAATTATTGTAAAGAGTATTCTTCATCATCATACCCATATTACTCAAACTTTTATCTTTTTTGTACTCATCTACTGCTTTATCTAATCCTTCCCATTTAATCGCTTTTATATCATCTATATCATTCAATTTTATATTCATTAGTTCACTGCTTGGTATGTTACCACCGTCTATGATAAGATTTTCTATATCTAATTTTGTGATCGTTGATTTAGCTAAAAGTAAAATATTTTCCATATCAATTAAATCTCTGACGAATTCTCCTATCTTGCTCTCAGCTCCTCCGTAAACTTTTAATTGCTCTATCAAATTTACATAATAATATTTATCGAGTGAATTGAACATATCAGATAGATTTCCACTCATCTTATACTCGTCCACATATTGAAGAAGTATTCGGCCATAATCATTTTTTATTAATGTGTTTATCACACCTTCAACATCTGGCTGCTCCAAAAGTGATTTGTAATCATCAGCAGATAAAACATTTGTTGTATAACCTATTGGGTTTTTATTTATCATTAAAAATTGGTCTGTTTGGGATATATCGTATTTAAGGACTTTTGAGGATAAGATTACTTTTATATTTTCTATATCAAATTTACTCAGGTAAGCTGAAATGAACATTTTCGCATCATAAGGCAGGTACATCAATGCTTTATTTACTCTATTCACCATATGTGCATTTAAAATTATACCAGTTAATTCAGAAGAGGTTTTAAACTCACCATAAAATTTATCTACCTCCTCCTTATAATATCTGCTGCTCAGATAATTTATTATATCCTCAGAATTTTGGAGCCCTAACACTGCATTTATATCTGATCCTTTCAAAAATTCATTATTCAAGGAACTAAGCTGCCCATATTTTCCTAGATATATTGGATTCATATTATCATTTTATAAATTTCATAAGGTTTATTGCAATCTCATCATATACATCAGATAGAATATTATCTATTGTCTTATCAACCTCCATAAGTCCATCTTTTGAGATTACTATAACTCCACCATTTATTGATTTATCTTCAACAACCTTTATACCTTTTTTAGCCTTTATTTTTTCAACATCATCCTTTGAAACATGCACTGATGCTCCTGTGCCTAACTCTTTTACACTGTTATCCACTATTTTATTCAACATTTTTTCGTAGATTGGATCCTTTTTAAATTTTGGAATGTTTGCCTTTATAGCTTCGAATGCATTATCTAATTTTGATTGAATCTCTTGGTCCATTATTGTTTTTGAATCTATTTTTATCTTTGAATTTGTTTCTGTTTTAATCCTATTAATCTCTAGCTCAAGCTTTGAATCAAGCTTTTCATTGTAATCCTGTATCTGCTTATTTTTATTTGATTCAATATCTGATATCTGCTTATCCCTATCAGATTTTATCTTTTCTATTTGCTTCGCTGAATCTTCCTTTATATTATCTATCAAGTCTTTCATTGCCATAGAAGCACCAAAATAAACAAAGTTTAAACTTTGTTCATAATATCTGCAATAATAGTATTAATCCCAATACGAATCCTATTATCCACAATGTTTCGGGTATTACGAAGAAGAATAACACCTGTCCGAATTTCTCAGGTTTTTCCGCTATTATACCCATTCCTGCAGCACCTATTCCTTGCTGTGCCATTCCTGTACCTATTAAACCTCCTGCGAATGCAATTGAAGCTGCAATTTCTACTAATGCACTTACTACCATTTATTTCACCAATAATATTAATTCAGGTATATTTTTATATTAAGATTTAAATACCTGACTTTTTTTATTTTAGATATAAAACTAATATTATTTATCCTTTTTTATGAATAAAATTGAAATTGTCTAAGTTGAACAAAACTAATAAATACTATATGCAATACAAGAATATTCATGCAATTATCTTTATCAAATAAAGTAAAGAAAATGTACAAAGAACTTGAGATTAACCTCAGGGTTAATGGAAAGAATATTGAACTCGCAGGTTCTGCTATTTTAAATACAAATTTTTCAGATGAATTCAACATAATAGCAGGTTATAGAGGAGCAAAAGAGCTTTTTGAAAATCAAAAGTTTTTGGTTACAGGAGGGTCTGCAAAAAAAATGCTTTTAAGATACAATTTTGGAAGTATGCTCATAACCTCACACGATGCTGATGGAATATATTTAGGTTCAAGTAACGAGTTAAAAAATAAGTTTAAAAATTATGGATTTGTTGAAGGATATCTTATAGATAGTAGTAAAACCATATTGGAGGGAATTGGAAATTATAGGATAGTTTATAATTATTCCCCTTTTAAGAAACTCGCAGATAAAAACGATTTGATTGATGTATTCACTTATGGAACTGGTCAAGGTTCAATACCAATAGATGAAAAATTAGGCAAACATAAATTAACACTTGAAATAAACTATGTTACAAAAGATGGCAATATCTATAATCACAAATTTAATATTGATAGCTTACCACATCTTATAGCGACAAGTTTTAATCCCCTATCTACACCTCTGGAAGGAAATGGAAAAAGAATCTTACCTATAATTTACATATTATCCGAACTCAGTGATTCGATAGATATAGGAAAAGAAGTAAAAGAATCTTTATATTATTTAAGGAAGGGTAGTAAATCCGTAAAAAGGATATTGGAAGATTCCAATAATAACGAAAAATTTGAAAATAATCCTAATTATACAAATTATGATGGTATTATAAGGGAACTACCTGATTATTTGACAAATGGTAAAAAATTTGATTTGAATTCTGTTAAAAAAGGACTTAATAATTTCAATTTAAAAGAAGTATCTGATAAGATAGATGAAACTATAAATGATATAAAAGGTATACTAAGAGATTATTGATATAGTATCTGTTTTTTAACTTTTGTTGATAAATTTTATCTGGTGACTTATTGAAATTAACAATTTACACAGATGGTGCATCCAGAGGTAATCCAGGTATGAGCGCATCTGGATATCAGATATATGATGAAAAAGGAGAATTGATTGCAAAAAATGAGATATATAATGGAGAAAAAACAAATAATTATGCAGAGTATAATGCGATTATAAACGCGCTTATATGGTGTAAGGACAATATTAAAAGTTTAAATCAAGTAGATATAGAGTTACACTCTGATAGTAAATTGGTTGTTAATCAGATAAATGGAAATTATAAGATAAAATCCCCTAATATGTATGAGTTGAATCAGAAGGTTCAAGATTTGATAAAAAATTTTAAATCGGTTAAATTTATCAATGAACCTAGAGCGGTAATAGGTATAAGTAAGGTTGATAAGGCAATCAATATTTTCTTAGATAAAAAGACCTTAGAATTGAAAAAATCATAAAGTTATTTCTTTTACCTCTCCATTTGGGGATTCTTCTTTGAATATCTGTGTTTGAAATTTGTAAACTTTTGCTTCAGGTTTATTCCAGCAGTCTTCACATACGCCGGCTTTTAAGCAGGTTTCCTTTAAGAATTCTTCTGAATTAAACTTTTGTTCTACTGCAACTATTGGTAATAATAATCCATTATAAACCCCATATTCTATCAAAAGTCCGTCTTCTCCTATCTTTATTTGATCTGGAAAACTATTTGGATTTCCTTTAAGCTGCTTCATTTCAGATAGTATACTAACTTCTATAACTATATGATCAAGTTCATCTCTTTTTATATTACTAAATCTATAATCCTCAAATGCTGCGGATAAAGCAGCATCAACTATGCTATCTTTTAACTTTTCAATTGGTCTAGGAAATCCCACACATCCCTTAAGTTCGTTGTCTTTATGACTATACAATGTTACGAATATTCCAAATTTTGAATTCAATTCTGGACTTTTTAACTTATCAATAATAAGTTTTTTATCAAAATTTTTGTTTTTCTGATATTCTTTAATGGATTCCCGAGCTGCAGAAACCAATAATTTACCTTCATCTAAATTTAATACCTTCATAATTATCATTGTATTATTATGCATTCAAATATTTATAAAATAGCAAATTTGGAAATCTAGGATATTTTATTTATTATTCCCATTATAAGTTCCGTATACTGTGAATTCTCTTCTATTATGAGGTAATTTCTTTATTTTTATATTCTTAAAGTTTTTATAAAGCTCTTTTTTGATTGTATTTATATGCTTATTGAAATCTTTGGTCACCAATTTAGTTGTCATTATCAATGACGCATTTTTATTTAGCAATTCAGTTAATGAGTTCACAATTGCTGTACTTTCTAATGGAGAGGTGTTTGTATCTATAGTCAATAAATCAAATTTTTCAAAATTTTTAAAAATCTTGGTTTTATTATTAATGTCAATACTTGTTTTTATGTGTATTATATCATATTCGTTATATTGCAATTTTTTTGAGATATGCTTTATAGCAACTTCCAAACCTGAATTTTTTTCTTTTATTATTTCTTTGGTTTTATCTAAATCTTCATCATCTGTTAGAACAAGAATTCTTTTGTTATTACAAATTTTTTTATAATCTAATCTAGTTTTATCCACAGCAACCATTCTTAAACCTTGCTGGGATAGATAGTTAGTCCAACCACCTGGTGCAGCACCTATATCTAAACCCAATTTATATTTACTTAAATTCAGTCCAAAAAATTGTACAGCTTCTTTTATTTTAAATTCTGCTCTATTGAGCCTCCTTATGCCCTCTTTATTTGACTCTCTAAATATATCTAATGTGTAATTATTTTGCATATTTACATTTACATGCCCTATCATAATGAATTTTTTAAGAATAATTAGGTATATGATAACCGTAGGTTTTATCAGATCTATATTATATCCTAGATATTCCAAATCATTTCCTAAATTAACCTCTATTGACTTTGCGCTTTCTGAAAGTAAACGATCAACTTTTTTTACTTCTAATTTGAAGAGTTGATTCTTTTTGATTATTCGCATTATTGAACTCTCTATAATTTTATAATCAATTTTTTCTTCATCTAAAATTATATCTATTGGAAGTATGAAATCAACAAATGATAGATTAGAATTTTCAATTTTTTCAGAAATGTCGTTTGATATGTCCTTAACACTTAATTTAAAAAAAATTGTATCCATGTTCTTATTATTCCGAACTTTATATGGAATTAATTTAGATTTTGGTAAAATTTGCTTTATTTCAGATTCTGCTAGTTTATCAAATCTGTGATCCACAAAAATTAGATAGGTTCTATTTTTTATTTTCTCAGCATTATGCATATAAATTACCGATTTATTTGATTTTTAGAAAAATATGGTTTATTTTTGATTTTTTTGACTATATGTCTTGTATTATTAGTTTATTTAAATTAGTGCTTACTGCTTAAATATTTTGCTTAATAAATATAGAATAGACCAGTTGTGATTCCATGGATAAAGAAGATGAAATCTCTATAGATGCAAGTGAATTTAATCTTGAGGAATTCATTAAGAACGCAACTTGGAAAGAGATTTTAATACACTTGGTTGAAACTAATAAACTTGACCCATGGGATATAAATATAGGTGATGTTGTTGATAAATATACTAATTTCATTAAAAAGGTACAAATTTTGAATTTAATAATACCTGCGAATATGGTATTAGCTGCATCTATATTGTTGAGGATAAAAAGTGATACCTTAACTTTTAATGACAGCAATGTAGATCAGGATGAAAATCTTGAAGATGAAAGTAGTATTATACAGATAGAAAGACCAAATTTAGAGCCATTAGTATTCAGGCTCAGACCGGTACAACCTAGAAAAGTAACTCTTAATGAATTGCTTAAAGCGCTTGATCAATCAATTAAAAAAGAGGTAAAAAGAGAAAATTACATAAAGGAAATTAATACACCGATGCAATTTCTTGTAAATAAAGATGATATTGATAGAAAAATAGAAGATGCTTATAAAATGATAAAAAACAGTATAGATAAGTATAAATTGGCTTCATTCAGGAATTTGAGCAAAAATTTTGATACGAAAAGTAGTATTTTACTTGATCTTTTTGTACCTATCTTATTTCTCGCAAAAGAGAATAAAATTTCAATTTACCAAGAGGAATTCTTTGGTGATATAATAATAAAGTATTTAGAAAATGGAGATATAGATGAACAGTAATTTAGATAGCGAAACTAAAAAAACAATAGAGGCGGCTTTATTTATATCTCCCAATCCGCTTACATTAGATGAATTATCAAAGATAGTTAAAGTTGGATCTATTGGATATGTGAAAAGAATTCTAAATGATATTATAGAATATTATAAAAATAACGATACTGCATTATCAATTCAAAATATAGATGATAAATACATATTCACATTAAAGGATGAATATATGAACAAGGTTTCTTACCTTGCAGCTAAACCTGATATATCAAATGGTGCTCTTAAAATTCTCGCTTATATAAGTAAGAACGAACCGGTGATACAAAGTCAAATAATAAAAATATTTGGTGCACAATCTTATGCGTATATAAAGGAGCTTCATGATGCAGATTTCCTAGAAGAATCGAAATTTGGAAGAACAAAAAAATTAAAGACAACAAAAAAGTTCAGGGAGTATTTTCAACTTAATAAATAAGGGCTTGTAGTCCAGTGGTAAGACGTTACCTTCACACGGTAAAGATCCGGAGTTCGATTCTCCGCAAGCCCATGATTTTATTCAGGATATTTTTCAAGTTTCTTAGGACAAATCCCAAGTTTGCAACCATATTTTTCTAACTCTATCAATTGCTCTTTATGAAATCCTAAAAATATACCCTTACCTTTTCCACCCACATATAGATTTCCTTTCAACTTAATAATTTTTCCTAAAGTTGTACTCGTTAGATACATTGTATGCCCTTTAAATGGTATGATTACTTTGCTTTTATTCCAATCCACTTCTGGATAATCACTATGCCTTGGAAGAATTACTTTTCTAAATGCAGGATCCTCTATATCTATATGAGTAACTCTTGCTCTAGCATAACCCTTTATATGCAAATATATTTTTGCATCTGGAAGAGGTGTATCATCAAGTTTTATTTTACCATTTATTGGTATTTTTCCTTCAGCGACCATTTTATCAATTCAATATTGGGATAATAGTTATAAATATTGTTTTTGTATAGTAACTGTAGTCTTATGGAAAAAAATACACTTATAATAGCAAATCCAGGTACTGGTAAAACAACAGGACTTGTGAAAAAGTTCTTTGAATTATTACAGCAAGGATATACCTACGATGATATACTTTGCATTACATTTACGAATAAAGCAGTTGGAGAGATTAGAAATAAAATGCAAGCTCTTTCTAATAATGATGAAAAAAATTCTGAATATGATCATTATAAAGATTTTAAGGATAGTGTATCAAAAGCTAATGTACACACATTCCATAGTTTTGCACTCTATTATTTAAATCAAAATGGATTTGATCACGAAATATTGAGTAGAAATGCATTGAGATATTCAATATTCAAAAGCTTGATTGAAAATAAATTCCTAACTTACGATAAGAAATATTTGATATCTGATATAGTTCCAAAATTTGAAACCTCAATAAGGTATATGAAAAGTTTTAATATAACACCAGAATTTATTAATTCAAAAATTAATGATATAGAACCGCATATTGAAGATTTGTATAAAAAAATGAAAATAAAGGGGGTTAGCTTGGAAGAAGAAAAGAATCTCCTCAAAGATTTAAGTGTTGTATTTGCTGATTATGAAAATTATAAAAAGGATACAAAAAAGATAGATTACAATGATATGCTTTTGAATTTTATAAAAGAGTATGACCCAAAAAATTTACATTATAAATATGTTCTAGTTGATGAACTTCAAGATGTAAGTAATATAGAGTCTAAAATAGTTGAAATGGTTGGAGATAACTTTTTCCTTGTTGGTGATAGAAAACAATCGATATTTGGATTTCAAGGTGGAAGTATAGTAAATTTTAATAAATTTAAAAATGATGAGAGATTTGAAAAGCGTACTATTGGAATAAATTATAGAAGCGGTCAGTTCATATTGGATTATTCTAAAGATTACCTAATAAATAATAGCGAAGATAAAGATTACAAAGAGGAATTAGAAAATTTTAAGGAATCCGAACATATAGATTCGAATGTTAAGATAATAGAATCGGATAATGACACCATAAACGATGTGGCTGTAAATAAAGCTTTAGAGTTAATAAAGGAAGATGGAAAAACTGCAATAATAACTAGAACTAACTCGCAAATAAATAGCATCTCAAAGATACTTGATTCAAGGGGTATTGATTATTTAACAACAAATAAATCATCGGATTCAAAAGCAAAAAATGATATTATTAATTATTTAGGAGGGCTCTTTTATGATGATCAGGACCATATCTTAAATGCACTCATAACACCATTTTCTGGGATAAGTTTGAAAGAGGGAATAGAACTTAATGAAATTTTAAGGGATAATTTTAAGATAACCTCTGATATAAAAAATAAAGCTAATCAATTTTTTAAGGTAAAAGATAATATTTCAATTAAAAATTTAGATAATCTCTTCACCCAAATTATATTACCCATAAGTGTAAGTATAGGGGATGATTATTATTTTACCTCATCTTCAATAATGTCCAGTATAGACGAGTATTTACATATGGGAGAACCTATATCAATTGATGGATTGTTTGATTATTTATCTATAATAGAACAGGATGATACGGATCAAACCATTAATATGGCAAATTCGAATGCTAAATTAATATTGATAACAGTACATAAAGCGAAAGGATTAGAATTTGATAATGCGATATATTTACCTTCTAATCCAATCCATAGGCTTAAATTCATTGATGTGATAACTTATTCAATAGTTAAGGAAAAGGAGAATTTAGACGTAATTGAAGAGTTAGATGAGGAAAGCTTAAGAGTAGACTTTGTAGCATTTACGAGAGCTAAAAAAAATCTTTATGTTTTTAGTAAAGGAAATGCTATAAATAACTACACAGTAAATAACAAATATGATAAGGAAGAATTGCTACTTGGTACAAATGTATTACAAGTTCCTAAAAGATATGATGAAGCATATTCTTTATTTGTAAATAAAAGATATGAGGATTCAAAAAAGTATTTGGAGTTTAATGAGAATTGGATTAAACCAATTATATTGAATTATTTTAATAATCTTGACAAAATCTCTTATTCATTATTATCAAAAATCAAGTATCCCTATGATTTTCTTACCTCATACATCTTAAAACTTCCATCTATTGGGAGTGAATCATTAGAGAGGGGATCTAATGTACATAAGATTGCTTTCGATTTATTTCATAAAAAAGTTGATGAAGCTGAATTAAATAATGAATATAAAAAATATTTTTGTAACATAAAAAAGATAATTTCTGAATTAAACAATATGGGTTATGTAGAAGTTGAGGCTGAAAAGGATATTTCATCAAATCTAAATAAAATTTATGATACAGATAATGATGAAATTATTGTGAATGGAAAAATAGATGCATTGTTTAAATCTGAGGATGGAACTTATTTCATACTTGATTATAAAACCAATAAAAAAGAAAATACAGAATATAGACAACAATTAGGGTTATACCGTAGGATACTTGCAGATTCACAAAATATAGATATAAAATCAATAAAAATTGGTCTAGCTTATTTAGGATTAAAAAATACTGTAAATAATGGAGAATTAAATTATAAACTTGATAAAAAGGATATAGAATCAAGGGGCATGAAAGCATTAAATGATAGCATAGAAAAATTACTTCTTTATAAAAGCAATCCAGAAGAATTTATATCTAAACTTTTAGAGGATAAAAATAATGATAATGACTTATTAAAGGAAAGATTATTAGGGGAGATAGAAAAACCTTAAAACCAATAAAGAATATAAAAATTAAAAATAAATTAAATTATTTTTCCTTTTGAGAAAGATATTGATGCGAGTATTAACATCACTAATGCAACTATTATCAAAACTGCTGTATCTATATAACCTCCCATAGTCCCAAATACAGATATTCCTATAAGAACTGACCTCATCCCATCAACCCCATAGGTTAGAGGATTTAGATATGTTATATATTTAACTATACTTGGAAGTGCAGTTATCGGATATATTGCACCAGAAAGGAAGAATAATGGAAATATTAATAGATTTAATATAAGACCAAAACCCTGCATATCTTTCATGAATGATGCAATTATTAATCCTAAACATATGAATATCACCCCAATAAGGAACATGAAACCATATGCTTCAAGTATACTCAATATTGTTGGTATGCTAAATCCAATAAATAATGATATAATTATCAATAATGTACTTTGTATCAATGCGGTAGTTAGCCCGCCAAGTACCCTGCCTATTACTATACTAACCCTCTGAACTGGAGCAACCATAACCTCTTTCAAAAATCCAAACTGCTTATCCCAAAGTAAGAATATACCGCTGGTAGTAGCTGCGAATAGCATTGACATTCCTATTATACCGGGTACAAGAAAATCAAGATAGCTTATACCAGCTGGAAGTCCTAAGAATTTTCCAAGACTACTAAATCCTGCATCTAAGAAAAGTAAAAATAATATAGGCATCGCTACTGATCCTATTATTTGGGAAGGTGATCTTATAAATCTCTTCATAGCTCTAAGCCATAAAACATATATTACAGATATATTTCTATTTATTTTATCATCTCATCCTGCTACGTACAATTGATTGCATCATTTCGTTGCCTGCCGCCTCTTCGTCTCTTATACTCTTTCCTGTATAATGTATGAATACATCCTCTAAGCTTGGTTTACGTATATCTATACTTGTTATATTTAATTTCTTCTTAAACGCTTGTTCAATTATTTTAGGAAGATCGGATCCTGTTTCTAAAACGTTAATGTACGCCACTTTCTTATCTGCTTCATCTATCTTAAATGAGGATACATTTTTAAAACCTTTAAGAGCTTTATCCAACTCTGAAATCTCTTTTTCGGTTTTCATTGTAATTTTTATTATGTCTCCATGTAATCCTTCCTTTAATTTTTGTGGTGTATCACAAACAACTATTTTTCCGTGGTCTATTATAGCTACCCTATCACATAGGTAATCTGCTTCCTCTATATAGTGTGTTGTCAATAGTACAGTCAGCTTATACTTTTCATTAAGTTTTTTTATGTACTCTAATATGTGCCTTCTTGTTTGTGTATCTAAACCTACTGTGGGTTCATCTAAGAAAAGAACATTGGGTTCATTTAATAAGCCTCTTGCTATTTCTAATCTTCTTCTCATACCTCCAGAATAGTTTGACATGACAACGTTTGCTTTATCAGAAAGTTCAACCATCTCTAGCATTTCTTTTATTCTTTTAGTACGAGTTTCCTTATCTATACTATACATCATCGCGTGAAGTTCAAGATTTTCATATCCTGTAAGTCTATCATCTATTGAAGGATCCTGAAATACTATACCTATATGCGCTCTAACTGCATCTTTATCCTTTGATACATCAAATCCCGCTACTTCCGCTTCACCACTCGTTTTATCTATAATTGTTGTTAATATGTGCACAGTTGTAGTTTTTCCTGCTCCATTTGGTCCAAGTAATCCGAATATTTCTCCTTTTTTAACATTAAAAGATATTCCATTAACAGCAGTGAAATCTCCATACTCCTTTATGAGTTTTGATACCTCTATAGAATTTTTAGATAACATATAAACCAATATAAATTTAGTTAGTTTATTTTTAAACCTTTCTAATTTAATTATTTATTATATTAGTACTAAAAATAATTTTAATTAAATTTTTTGATTTAGGTTTTTAAACAACGTACTTACCATATATGAAGCAGTATTAAGACTTTCAATTGATGACTTTAAATCCCATTCTAATTCTCCATGTGCTAGTAAATTTCTAACATTTAATGATATCTTAAAGCATTCTGCATAATTCTTATTCATATATTTTTCAGCCCAATTCAATAGAGCTCCTTGTGAATATGGAAATTGTTCTCCATTAATTTTTACGTTGTAAATTCCAATATGATTCATTCTCAGATATAGCTTTAATTTTCTATAATTCATATTAGTTAATTTTATATTTCTACCATTATTGAATAAAGTTGCGGATTTACCCACGTATTGAGAATAAAGTTCTCTTAATCCCATCTCCATCAGAAGGTATATTTCAAGAGTTGCAATTTCATTTAAATCTTCATCCTTTAGATTTATTAGTTTCTCAGCAATCTGTTTTATACGCATTAAATTTTCAGGTAATTCTTCTGATTCTGATTTATTTCCTACAAATAATAGAGGCAAGTTTGCAAGCGCTATACCTTTAGCTAAATCCTCATCATTAGACTGATTTAAATTAAATTGAACATTTGATATGTAAATTTTACCATTAGAGAGCATTATATTATTCAGAGCTTTTGATACTATATCCTCATCTCCTTTACTTCTATATTGAAGAAAAGAGTAAATTTCATCTGAAATAGACTTAATTAAACTATCCATTAAAACACGACTTTATATGAATGTATTAA
>JAKACK010000019.1 GCA_021821445.1 Microcaldota archaeon
CTGGAACCTCAATTACATTATCAGAATCTAACAATACAGGATACAAATTTGAAGATTGGACTGGTTCTGATAGTAGTAGTTCTTCATCATTTTCAATGACAGTTCCAACATCTCCGTTCACAGAAACTGCAAACTATGATGTACATTTAACAGAACTTGAATCTCCTTCAGGAGCTGCATCCTCATTATCTCCAGGAAGTGGATGGTATGCACCTGGATCTTCGATTACATTATCAGAATCTAACAATACAGGATACAAATTTGTAGATTGGACTGGTTCTGATAGTAGTAGTTCTGAACCATTCACAATGACAGTTCCAACATCTCCGTTCACAGAAACCGCAAACTATGATGTTTATTTAACAGAACTCTCATACCCTTCAATAGCCGCATCATCCTTAAATCCAGGAACTGGATGGTATGCACCTGGAAATTCGATTAAATTTTCAGAATCCTCTAAAGAAGTTAATTTTGGTGGATATAAATTTATGAATTGGACAGGTTATCAAAACAGTAGTTCTTCATCATTCACAATGACAGTTCCAAACCAAGATTTCTCAGAAACTGTAAACTACGAGGTTAACGATTACTTTTATCCACAGCAGGGAAATAATAATAGGCCAACTAAAGCTACTTTAAATGTTACCGGATACTACGATGGGGTAGAAAGTTTAGGAACTAACGTAGTGACATCAAGTCCAGGAACTGAAGAATTGAATTTTTCTCCAGGTGACACTATAATTATAACTGAGAATCCACATATATATAGTGATGGTTGTTCACCAGGTTATGGGAATGTATTTACTGGTTATTCCTACAACCATAGTATTGGATATACAAGAGAAAGCGGAACAGTGCTTATAATCACACAGCCTAATGAACCTACATATGTAACTGCACATTTCCAATGTGAATTTTTTGCCACCTAAAGATTAAAGCTTTTATAACTGTTTTTATTATTTATTATTCTTATTTAAAGAATTCTTATATTATTTAAAATACCTAAAAGATCTTTTAAAGAATTTATTTATAAACTATCTAATATACAATCTGCTATTATATTAGAAGCAGAAATTTTTGATACTTTAAAATAATATCAAATATATCTGAGTAATATTTTAATATAAAATCTTATTACCAATATACATTACTAATAATCTATTAACTTAAAAATATGATAATTAATTATTAATCAAAAAATAATAATTTGATAATTAAAATATCCTCTTACAAAATTAATTATAGCATATTTAAGGAATTATAAGAAGTATTATGTTTCCAACCAATAAAGCTGCTATAACACCTAAAAATATAGGAAGTGCGAAAGGAAATGCCTCTTTATATACTGGAAGTTTATCACCAAATTTCATCGCTTTTAACTCTTTTATCTGCTTATCAGTAGCTAATCTGCCAAATCCCTCTATCTTTGATAATCTTTCAATATCCTTACTTTCAATTAAGTTTGTTGCAATTATATCTCCATCTTCTATATTGTCAATTGGAACATATCTCACCATAGCATACAGTATTTGCTTTTCAAACACGAAAAGGATTAAACTGAAGACTGCTAATATAATTATTAAAGAATCAGATATTATATTAAATCCATAATGCAATGTTACAAAAGCTAAGAATAGGATATAAACTATCATGAACATTGATCCTTTTAGCATATCTTTTTTACTTATATTAATTTTTAATAGGCTTCCATACTTTTTAGAGTATTTTGGAAGGTAATATATAGGTAATATAATTAATGCAATTATACCAGAATTTATTAGTAAACTGAATATAAATGGGAATCCATACTGTATAAAATTAAAAAATGGTGTTGGTTGGTAAGGTATTATAAGAGAAATTGCTGCAAGTTCAAATATATCTGCAGCTCCCAGTTGTCCTGTTTTATATAAAACATAACCTATACCAAATACAATCAAAGCTATTAAGGCACTAATTCCTATTATAGATAGCTTAAAATACAGGATAGTTAAAAGAACACCATAAGCAACTGTACCATATACAAAAATACTTGGTACATTTCTTTTATTAAATAAATCAAAAAGCATATAGATAAATGCAATTGCAAGTACACTTATCAATCTAATTAGATAAAGCATCAAATCACATAATTTAGCTGTTTATCTATTAATTTAAATCTAAATGTATTTAAATCTTTTAAAAATTTAAGATATTTTTTATAGAAATGATTAATAATATTTATAGTCTATTTTTATTGTGATAAAATGGCGATCTTAGGTATATTTAATAAAAGCAATAAAACAGGTAATTTGGTTAACAATGTGCAGTTCAAAATATCAACTGAATTATTTCCATATAAACTTTATTCCAATAGGAAATGTTACTCTACATTAACTATATCAATTACAAATATAAGTGATGAACCTTTACTTTCATCATTAAATTTTGAACTTCCAAGTCAACTTTCTTTTGATGAAACTGGAATATCACATAATAAAGAGATAAAACTAGGAGAATTAAGTCAAAATGAGTTAAAAAAGATTAATGTCAATATCTACAACAATCTTAAAGCCGATGCTGGAAATTATACAATGATTATAATTGCAAATTCTCATTATAAAGATTATGATCACGTGATAAATTCCATAAGAAAAAAAGAGATAATCAATGTTGAATAATTTATACAGCAAAAGATAATCTAAAACCTTTTAATAGATATTAAGGCAAAAAGTCTTTTTTATTTATTTTATCATTTATGTATTCATCAACAAATGATAATTTAGGACCTTCCAAAGAATTCTGTTCAAGCTTCTTTTTCATCGATAATACTAATTTTAATTCTTTAACCCACTCAGGATATCTGTTTATCCAAGGATAATTAAGCATCTCCTGAGCTTTCTTTATATCCATATCATTTGTACGCATTGTGAGATTTTTCAAAAACGGGTATTTTTCCAAATCAGACATCGTAACTCCGATAAACTTAGCACTAGGTGTTGCAACATCTTCACTTATATACGCGAGATTTATACTACCTGTCTTTATTGTCCAATAAATATACCAACCCCAAGCATCACAGTCATTGAAAACGTAAACAGGCAAACCTTTATCAGATAATTTTCTTATCAATCTTCTAGTCCCTCTCGCTGCTTGACCCATGGGAGATATTATTATCGCATTTTCTTTTTTCCAAAATTTATCCTCATTCAATCTGTACCAAAGAGCATCCTTTTCAACAACAAGCACATAATCAGCATGAATGTCCTCAAATTTTATATCGTTGTCAACATCACTGGGAATTGCCCATCCACTTCTACCTGTTTTGCTGCCATCTATCTCTACAGTTTCATCTCCAAATTTATCAATTATACGTATATCCCCAACTAAAACTCCTTTTCTATTCGCATTTAAATTAAGCTGCTCTCTTCTAAGCTTCAAAGCAACTTCAAGGTCTTCAATTAAAGGATTTGATTCAGACTGTTCATTAAATATATTTTCGTCTATTTCCTCCCCCAAGGAGTATTTTAACTGATAAAATAAGTCTCTTATAGTCGCATGCTGATTCTGCTTTATGAAACTATAACATTTAGCTGCAATAGCTACTGTTTGCATGAAACTTTTAGATTGAGAAGTATTTATAAAACTGTGGGTCTCTTCTGAATCACCCAGTTTCAATAATCCCTTTGAATTATCAAACATAACGTTAGATCTGCTTCTGACTGGTGTATTGAAGGAGGGATTTTTCTCTGAGAAAATATCCTGAACAAGCATCTTTCCAAATTCAGTCAATATCTTTTTTGTTTTTTCCGACTGATCTTCATCATTTTGCATATTCATTCCTTCTCATATTTCTCCAATTCTTTCACTATTTTATCCCTCTTTGCGCTAGGCTTTATGGCGTACTTTATTACCTCTGCAAAGGTTGTAACTGGAATTAATTTTATGAGCTTTCTTTTATCCGCATCAAGGTATACATCATCTAAATTACTCTTTGGTAATATTACGGTCTTTATTTTTGATGCTATAGCAGCTTCTGTTTTTCCAGTAACTCCTCCAACAGGTAATACAGCACCTCTTACACTTAGTGAACCTGTCATTGCAACGGATTGGTCTATTGGGAGATCTTCTAGCGCAGATAGAATACTCAATGCAACAGATACACTAGCGCTATCTCCCTCTACACCTTCATAAGTCTGCAAGAACTGTACGTGTACATCATAATTTGATATATCCTGTCCGAAATGCTTCTTTATTATAGCACTTATATTCTTGACAGCTTCTCCAGCAATCTTACCTAATTTTCCTGTTGGTATAAATTTACCTTCAGATTTTGATCCTGCGGGTGTCACTTCAGAAACTATAGGTACAATTATGCCAGAAGTAGTTGCACTACTTCCAAGTACTGCTAATCCATTCACTTTGCCTACTCTATATCCAGATGTATCGAATACCTTGTACTCTTCCCTATATTTTAGCATATGATCTATCATCTGTGATTCAACCGGGCTTGCTAATCTTCTAGCTGCTATCACATCAGCTTTGGTTGTAACCTTTTCATGTTTTTCAACCGCTATATCACCAGCAGCTCTTATCAAACCACCTAGATCTCTCAATTCTAAAGTTAAGCTGTCCTTTCTTCCAGATCTTCTTTTAGCTTCTTCAATAACCTGATATACCGCATCTTTATCAAAAGGTGGTATTTTATTATCTTTTTTAACTTCTTGAGCTATGAATTGGACTAATTCATCTTCATTTGCTTTAGTATCAGGCATATAAGATTCCATATAAACCTCATATCCATAACCCCTTATTCTGGATCTCAATGCTGGATGCATCTTTTGTATATCCCCAACATTTCCAGCAGCTACTAATATGAAATCTGTCTCAACAGGTTCTGTTTTTACCAATGCACCTGAACTCAATTCACTTTGTCCCGTAATCGGGTATTGCTTTTCTTGCATTGCGGTTAATAATTCCTCTTGTGAATGAGGGTCAAGACTGGATATTTCATCTATGAAAAGTACTCCCTTATTTGCCTTGTGTATTTCACCACTTTCTACTCTCAAATGTGCTGGAGTTCCAAGACCTCCAGTTTGAAGAGGATCGTGTTTTACATCACCAAATAATGCACCTGCTTTTGACCCTGTTCCATCTATAAAAGGTGCAGTCTTTCTACCTGTATTATCTACTATGAGTTTTGGTTCACCCATACCCGCATTCATTCCAGGTATTCCAACTCTACGAGTTAAACCTCCTGTTAATAATGTCATTGATCCAAAAATCATTATTCCAAGTATTAATGCAGCTATAACAACAAGTTCATTTCCTTTTATATATCCACTAAATGATAAACCTACCAAAACTATAACTAAAAGCAGAATTATAGGTGTTATAATTGAACCTCCTGAATTCATATTTATCTTTGAATTCATCTTAGTTCTCATAACAAGTTGTCTTCCCTGTCCATCCAAACCTTTTAATCTATCCTGTTCATTGGTATAAGTTTTCACAGTTTTTATTAAAGGACGGTTTTCATCATTTACATTTCTGTATACTAGAACATCCTCTAAATCTGTTACTGGAAGTAGTTCAGCCATCGCTTGTGCAAGCATTGTTTTTCCAGTTCCCGGATCTCCTATGAGAAGTACATTTCTTCTCTGTCTTGCAGCCTTTTTAACAATTTCTATCGCATTCTTTTGACCTATAACCCGATCAATAAGTTTTTTAGGTATCTTAATATCATCTGTAGTTTTAAAGTTTTGGGTTTTCATAAATATCATAGTCCTATTTTTATTAATTAGATATATTAAATATAAACTAATTTAAGTTTTTATTTATTTCGTAAAATATTATTACCATTTTTAAAATTAGTGAATTAAGAATTTAATAAATAAAAAACTAAAAAACGCGTATAAACTATATTACCAAATAAAATAAAAATATAATAGTGATAAAAATGAAAGCGGTAGTAATTGAACCATTAAAGGAGAATACATTGCACATTGAGAATGTTGAAATCCCAGAAATAAAGGATGATGAAGTTTTAGTGAAGGTAATTAGAGTTGGTGTGTGTGGTACTGATAAAGAGATAAATGAAGGATTATATGGAGAAGCTCCGCAAGGTTCAAAATTTTTAATTTTAGGTCATGAATCATTTGGTAAAATTGAAAAAATAGGAGCAGATGTGAAAGATTTTAAGGTAGGGGATATGGTTGTTGCTACCGTGAGAAGAGGGGACGATTGTATCAATTGCGTTGCAGGAGAATCTGACATGTGCTTAACTGGAAATTATAAAGAGAGAGGAATAAAAGGACTGAATGGATACATGTCAGAATATTATGTAGAAAAACCAGAAAATCTTGTTCATATACCTGATAATATAAAGGAAGAAGCTGTATTATTGGAACCATTCACTATAGCTGAAAAGACTGTTATACAAGTATTTAAAATACAACAAAGAATGGTGTGGGAACCAAAAACAGCCATTGTATTCGGAACAGGACCTGTAGGTTTACTCACATCAATATTACTAAAATTAAAGGGATTAAATGTTTATGCAGTAGATAGAACAGAGCATATTGATGATGCTAAAGCGGAGATATTCAAAAGAATAGGTATAAATCATATAAACTCAAAGCAAGAAAACGTTATTGATAAATTTAAGGGAATGCAAATAGATATAATAGCAGAGGCAACAGGAAATCCAATAGTATTCAATGAATGTTTACAACTTTTTGGAGTTAACTCCGTAATTGCATTATTGAGTGTTACCGGAGGTAATTTTAAAACAGATATAGATGTGGCAAAATTGAATTATGATATGGTGCTGAATAACAAACTTATAGTTGGAGTTGTAAATGCAAACAAGTCTTATTTCATAAGTGGTATAAAAGATATGCAGGAGATAAGAGATAAATATGGGGACATATTGGAAAAATTTATAACAAGAAGAGTAAAAGTATCCGATTTCAACAACTCTGATTTACAAAAGGCAAATTTTGAATTGAAAACAGTTGTAGAATTTGAATAAATAATCAAATATTTAATATTTGTTATTCTTAAATTATCTATAACTGGTTTATTTAAAGGGCTCGTAGCTTAGCATGGTTGGAGCGCTCGACTGATAAAATAATCAGTTATCGAGAGGTCCGGAGTTCAAATCTCCGCGGGCCCATTTAAAATTATAGCCTATTTTTTTTAATTAAATTAGAAACAAATAAATATCAATAAAACCATATAAATATATGACAACTAACAATAAAGATAAGGATAAAAGCAATGAAAATAATAAGGATCTATCATTTACATCCGATGCTATAAACACAAATCAGCTTTTTTCTGGTAAAATATCAATTAATATTGATAAATTCATAAAATTATATACTCTCCAAAATGGATCTAAATTAGAACTTTCTTTTGAATCTGGATATGGGGATAAAATAGATAATAAATTATTCATTAATAAAGATGTAAGTGCTAAACTCAGATTGAACTCTTTTCTAAATAAATTAAATGGAATTGATAAAGATATGTCAATATATAATCTAGTTAGATTGGAAAATAATACAGATAAAAAGGATTCTGAATATGATGAGGAAGAAATTTCTGAAGATGAAGATAAAGATGAAAATTTATACAATATAGAAGATAAAATATTTGCAAATGAAAAACTTACAAAAGAAGAAGAAAAAATGTTAAATGAATACATTGAACAGAGCAATATAGTTTCAAGAGGATTGAAAAAAATTGGTAAAACTAATTATCTCATATTAGAAGATTCATATTTTGATCATTCCTTAAAATTTATAAAGTTAAATAATAAAGGAAATATTGATTGTGTTTTAGATTCAGATGAATATGAAAATCCAATCAAACCCATCAAGTCAGTTGAACTAGCGTTTTATGAGGATGAAGCTGATGAAAGTACTTCAGAAAATAATAATGATGAAATACCATTCGTAAATATATATACCAATTACAATAATATATTTAAAAAAGAGATTAAATTAGATATCAAAGCATATCAAAAAAAATTAAACGAAGGATTTACCTATTCGCTTTACTCATTCATATCAAAAAATAATTACCAAGTCGATATTAAAGGTGTTAAGATATTAGAAGACCCAAGCAATTCTGATTTATATAAAAACCTAATTGACGCTTTAAATGCTGAGACAATTATAGAAATTATCAAATAAGTACCATTATCAAAATATAGTTAGTTTATAATTATTTGATTATTTAAGATTCTAATTCTGAATAAAAATCGATAAACTTAAATCAGTTATCATATAAAGTTTAATCCGTTCTAGTGATTTGCATGTTTGAGTGGCTTTATCTTGTACTGATATCCTCTGTATTCATGGGGGTATCGACTATAATAGAAAAGTACACTCTTAAAGATGAACATGCATCTGTTTACAGTTCAAGTTTTGCATTAATAACCTTTATCCTATCTCTTATATTTTTACCATTTGCAGATTTTCATATTCCAATTATTGATATCTTATACATTTACATAAATGCCCTATTATCAACAATAACTTACCTTTTAACCGCAAGAGTATTTAAACATGGAAATCTTTCAATCTCTGCACCTGTTTTGAGTTCACTCCCGATGGCTTTTATAGTTATAATAAGTCTGATTGCACTTAATGAAAAACTTACATTACTTCAATATGCTGCTTTGGCGATTATAATAGTATCAAGCTATTTTATAGTTTTTAAAAGCGGGAAGAAAGGTATTCCATCATTTGACAATAAAAAGTACGCTTATATGCTCATAATAATAAGTTTCATAATGGGTATAAGCACAGTACTGATGAAGTATATATTTATAGAAAAGGTAAATGTATTCACATTTCTTATACTAGCAGAATTTTTTATATCAATGAATTATCTCATATACATGTCCATAAGGTATGGCGGTATAAAAGAGGTTTATGGAAATGTAAAGAATTACAAAAAGAAAATAGGTACGATATCCGTATTGACAATTATATATAGAGTTACATATTATTTTTCAGCATCACTTATGCTGATAAGTATTGTCGCACCTATAAGGAATAGCATCTATGTCATTATAACCGCTTTATTCGGTGGTATAATATTCAAAGAGCAAGGATTGAAAAGAAAAATGTTTATAATTGTGATAATGCTTATAGCTGTTTATTACATATCAATATCTGTTGGATAATAATGGGTGTAAATATGGTTGAATATTCAAATTTTAGCAATCTTGATATAAGAGTTGGTGAAATAACAGAAGTATCTGATTTTCCTGATGCACATATACCCTCATATAAACTTGTAGTTTATTTTGGAAATGAGCTAGGATCAAAAAAGAGCTCTGCACATATAACAAATTATAAAAAGGATGAACTAATTCATAAAAAAGTAATTGGGATTGTGAATTTTCCACCAAAACAGGTAGG
>JAKACK010000009.1 GCA_021821445.1 Microcaldota archaeon
TAGGAACAACATGTACCGCAACATCTGGTGCATTGTGTACATCTCCTATAGCATCACCTGGAAACTTCATAGTAACATTAGGACAAGTAGGTACAACAGACTGGGGAACTACAACTTTCGCATTCGTTCCAACAGGTTCTGTAATGCCAACAACATCTAGTCTGATATCATTCCCAGCTGGTTCGGTATTAGGAACTGTAAAAGGATCTGTAGCTGATACTAGTAACGCATTACGAGCAACTTCTATGACAAGTGGATTTACTACGACTGTAGATTTCAGTGATGCAAATTCTATAGGAACAGGAACAATTCCAACAGCAGTAGGATCAACAACCTCTGGAGAAATATGGGCAATATATGAATTACCCTCATCTTCTACAACCTATTATGCACAAGAACTTGGAAAAGTAACAATGAAGATATCTTGATTTGATATCTTTATTTTTTTGACTTTATATTTTATATTTAACCTCTTATTCTATTTATTTTAAAATTGTATGTTGATATTAACCAATTTATAATAAGGTTTAAATACTTTAAATTCAATAAATATATAAGTGGATATTATGGAAAACACTAAGAAAAATTTCAAAGCGCAGAGCGCTATGGAATATTTGATGACTTATGGTTGGGCAATTTTGATAATTGCAATAGTACTTGCAGCACTTTATGTATTAGGAGTATTTAACGGAAGTGCATTTATAGGAACAACATGTACCGCAACATCTGGTGCATTGTGTACATCTCCTATAGCAGCACCTGGTAATTTCTCAGTTACATTAGGACAAGTTGGTACAACAGACTGGGCAAATACAACTTTCGCATTCGTTCCAACAGGTTCTGTAATGCCTGCAACATTAGGATTACTTTCATATCCTAATAATTCAGTAATTGGAAATGTAATTGGTAGTGTAAGTACTACCGGATCTGCATCTTACACTACAGCATCAGGAGCAAAATCATCAAGTGTAAGCAGTGTTCCAGAAGCAAAGTCTATGACAAGTGGATTCACTACAAAGGTAGTTTTCAGTGCATCATCTAATTGCTTAGATACATCATCAAACACATTAAAAAGTTGCAGTTCAATACCAAGTGCAGTAGGATCAACAACATCCGGAGAAATATGGGCAATATATGAATTACCATCATCTTCTTCAACTTATTATGCACAAGAACTTGGAAAAGTAACAATGAAGATATCCTGATTTGATATCTTTATTTTTTAATTTTTAATTTTTATTGCTTATTAATTATTATTTTATACAGCTATTTTTAATTTAATCTTTAATGCAAAGATTAGGTTTATATATTTTTAAAATTTATAGTAATTGATTGAATGGACATATATGAACTTTATAAATTTGATTCCTCTGAAGATATAGTAAATAATTCAGATAATATAAGGAAAATAACCGATTATTTAAAGAATTATAAAAATGGTGAAAAACCATTACTCATAGCAGGTCCTAGTGGTACGGGTAAAACCTCAATTATAAACTTTATTCTTAAAAAGCTTGATTATAATATAGTGAATCTTGATGCAAGTGATTATAGGGATAGAGATACAATAGAAAAGAAGCTTGTTTCTGCATCTCACACTACCTCATTATTCAACAATAAAAATGTCATAGTCCTTGATGAAATAGATGATTTGAACAATAAATACGATGCTGGTGCATCAACCGCAATCCTAAAATTAATTAAAGAATCCTCAAATCCTATAATCTTTATAGCTAATGATGCTTGGGATAAAAAAATAGGTTTTCTAAGAAATAAAGTTGATACTATAAATTTTAGGAGTTTAACTCAATCAGAGATAAGAGAACTTCTTGAATATAAAATAAAGAAATTTAATTTAAAGGTAAAAACCGAGATGGTTGATTTTATAGTAAAGCAGTCAAATGGAGATGCTAGAGCTGCACTTAATGATCTATTTACCATATCAATAGATATAGGAGATGCTAATGAAATAGAAGAATACAGTATGGCAGGATTACGTTCTAACAAAATGGATATATTCAAATTCTTAGATAAGGTATTTATGGCGAATACATTTTCATCACCATTAATCGCTTTATCCTCAATTGATCTGGATAATGATATGATAGTTCAATGGCTTAGTGAAAATATACCAAATATATATAAAGGTAAGGATGTTCAAAAAGCGCTTGACAATCTTGCATTGGCTACTATGTATAATAATAGAGCTTCGAGAAAGCAATATTACCTTTACTGGAGATACCGTAATGTATTTATGACAAGTGGAATATCACTTTCAAAAAGTAAATACTATCTAAGATCTTCAAGCTATAATTATCCTAAAAATATAAGAGAATTAAGTAAATCAAAGGAAGATAGAAAAAAGTTAAATTTAATTCTTGATAAACTCAAAAGAACTATAAAAGAGAGTAGATTTAATTTGAGAGAATATTACATACCAATAATGAGAGAGATGGTAAAGGAGAATAATAAAGCAGGAGAAATGAATAGGGTATATGAATTTTTTGAATTAAAATATAATTTATCAAAAGAAGATGTAGATTTTATAAAGGATCATTAATTTTCTGAGCTTTTTTCTTGGTTAAATTTTGAAATCAATGTAGATATTATTTTTTCCATTTCTCCATCTCCATCCTTTATTTTTATACTTCCCGCTTCATTATGCCCTCCACCATTACATATTAATTTTTCATCTTCAAGTTCTTTTATAACTTTTAGCAAATTTATACGATTCACTATGGAATCACTTATCCTTATTGATATGTAGTTTTTGAAGTACACCATAGTCACATTGCCATTTTTAGTTTCCAGTTCTAATTTATCATGTAGTTTTGTGGTATACCTTCCATGTTTCATGTACTCATAATCTCGTTCAGCAATATATTTGTAATCAACGACATATACGATTACATTATCATCCAGCGTGTATTTTTTTGCTTTCCTAACACCTATATCCAAGGATTCTTTCAATTCAAAAAGAGCTTGATTTAACACATATTCAAATTGCTCTTTATTGTCTATAATTCTTGATAAATATGCAGGGGATATTCTATAATGGTTAGGCCCATAATACTCACTCACTGTGAGAGCATCTAATACGGTTGCAAGATGATTTGCGGTCATATCATTCAAATCTGCAAAATTACTATGGTCGCTTATTAATGATGCTCCCTCCAAATCTTTATAAAATTCGCCACTCATTATAGACGCAAATTCTGCTGTTAAAAATCCTGCAGTTACATTTGAATCCATACCATACATCCACGGATTTATGTACATATGCACTTTATCTGATGGAAATCCTTCATAAATCGGGTGATGTTCAATCCAAATTATATCTGATTTTGTGGAATTTATAGCAGGTTCGCTATCTGGACTAGTTCCAAAGTCTGTCAAAAATATTAACGGTTTTTCAACCGTTTTAAAATTGTTTAAGTAATACTGATCAGAATTATATATTGAAAGGTCATAGCTTATTCCTCTATTTGGGTTCCATCCAATGTTAAATCTTTCAATATTAAATAATTCCCCAATTTTTTTGAAAGTTTTATATAAAGCGATAGCACCTGTTGCTCCATCTCCGTCCATATGAAATCTAACTATCATAGGAGCTCCTGACAATACTGATTTTAGAACTTGTACAGAGGCTTTTCTCAAATCCGCTTCCATTTTCTTAATATGAGGTTCTGTTATTTCTACAGTATCTAGCTTAGAGATTAATTCCGAAATAACTTTTTTATAATACTCTTCACCAACTTTTTCATCACTTAAATTAATCTTTCCTGAATCTTTATCATAATAAATTACATTCAGTAAATTAATCTTATCTGTACTTTTGAACATGTATATGTGTTCATCATTTATTGCGGTATAAATATTTTGATTATACCTTGGATTTAATTTTATAGAGGTTACTATTAACCTTTCATTTTCATTCTCACTCATATTATCACATAAAAAAATTTGTTAAATTGTTATTTTATTATAAAATTATGCCATTAATTAGTTATTTTAATGCATCACATTTTGTTTTTATTGTAGAATTTGTTACATAATTACAATAAGTATAATTGCCAGTTTCATTAGCCATTGAATAATATATACTTGAGGTACATAAACTATAAACACTGCTTGGCAAATCTGAGCATTCTTGGTTTATTTCGCTGCTATTTAAAATTGTTGGAGTTACAGGTTTAACCGCACAAACCCTGCTAAGTTTACTTCCAACATGAGAGCATAAAGAACTATTAAGGGTAATTGAATAAAGTGAGTAATAACATAATTCTCTATCTGTAGTATTTATATAAGTTAAGTAAGTGGCATCTCCAGAAATTAAGCTGTAATTTATACTGGAGCTTTTTGCTGCTCTTTGATTGGTTGGAATAAGTGAAAGTAAGTAAAATAAAGAAGTTGAGGTGTTGTTTTCTACTGAATTGCAGTATAATGAATTTTTAGTATTCATAGCGGTTTTAAAATAATACATATTATAACAAGTTGTTCTATTTGTTGAATTAATAATATAATGACAATAATTATCTGTACTATAATTAGCTTCAGATTCTAGCTTAATCCCACATTTAGATTCAAGTGCACTATTATTTAATGAAAAGCAAGTTTTAGAATTATTGATCGTTGTAAAATTATAGACACAGTTACTATAATCAGAAGAGCTTTTATTTATCATATTACAATAACTAAATTTATCATATGCATATGCCGCATTTAAATAACAACCATTTTCAGAAGAATTCGGCAACAATTTACAGATTGACATATTCTTTGTTTTAATTGCAAGATTCTCAAGACACGATTCTTGATAACCTTTATTTAAATATGATTGACAGCCTTTTATGGAATTTACATTAGCATTTGACGAAATTGATAGCATTACTGCCAATATAATCATCAGTATAATAAGAGGAATTAATATTATAAAAAATTTTTCTTTGTCATTTAATTTTATTTTTATTTCCTCCTGCTTATTTTCTTTCTTATTTTTTGATATATCTGAATTTTTGTTCTTTAATTTAGCCATCTTCTTTCACATTTATAAATCATCATCATTAGAATCCAACATAGTCTCATTTGTGCTTGTTGGTGTTAATATCGAGAATCCCTCACTAGTTATCTCATACGGGGCTAAGAACCAACTGTGATTACTTCCTCTCATCTTAACAATCTCAAGGGTAAGATTTCTTTTATCTGCTTCACCCTCTTCATATAATAGTATAATGCCGTCAAATGTAAAGAATTCAGGATCAAATGTTACGTCCTTTCTTTCACTTGTTGGAAGTTCTGCAGTTAAAATTGATGTGACTCCCATTGATTTTAATTTTGATGTTAAAGATAACAAAGCGATTCTGTAATTTACAGGATCCGGTATCAATAAACGCAATAAAGATATTGAATCGATAACTACGAATTTAGAACCATTCATCGCAACTATATCATCTATATCTGATATTATTGTGCTAAATGAATAACTAGGTGAATCACTCTTTTCTATTATCTTTATGGAAATACCTTTTCCCTCTATAAGTAATTTCTTTTCCTCTAATAATTTATCAATATCTTTAAATTTAGTAAATACCTCTTTAGCGTTTGCAATTATTGATTCAGGTTCTTCTTCAAATGAAATAAAACTTGATGGAACTCCTAATTTTGCCATATTGTAAGCAATTTCAAGGCTTAAAAGGGTTTTTCCTGCTCCAGGCCCACCTCCAACTATAACTTGATTTTTTAACGGTATTCCACCATATAACATATAGTCTAATCCTTTAACACCCGTTTTTAATTTAATAATTTTGTCATCGTTATTCATTAAATCATCAAAAATAAATGATATCCATTTACTCTTATTTACTTATAAATTTAAATATCTTTATTAAATAATAAGTATATTGTTAAATTAATAGGGAATTAACTATGAAAAAAAAATTTGTTTATATAGGTGCGATACTTATAGTTATATCAATAATAATACTAGCAGTTTTAATCGCATACGTGAGTTCATTAACCTCATCTAGTTCTGAAAATGCGTTAGGTCTTAAAAACTTTACAGTTGATGAAAATAACATCTATTCATATCCATTTTATTCAAATGGAAATAGTAGTTTACTAATTAGCATAATCAATAACAAAGCAGATATGATGATACTTAATGTATCAGAATTCAAAAATTGGGAGAGTACTAATGAAACTATTGATTCAGCAATTAATAATAAAGATGCAATGTTAATAATAAACAACATAACTAATCTAACAATACCTCTTAGTCCTAAAGTAGTACCTAATTACATTTCAACTTCTAATCTTAAAGCTAATTTAGCAAATGGAATTATACCTATAGGTTATTATGATTTAGTAGTATATAATAAAAATGGCAGTCCATCTTCAAATTCATCTATTCCAGGTATAATAGATTATATACCTTCATCAAAACTCGGTTTTATATCAGGTTATTTAGATAAAATGAGCATAGCTGCTATTGTAATGATATTGCTGTTTGTAGCAGGATTAATAATCATAATATATGGTTTTATAAAAAAGGATGACCAAGAAAAAGCAATGATGAATAAAAAAGATGAAACAAGCAATTACATAGATAATTTATACGATTCAGTAGAAGATTCAAGCGATAAGCAAGTCAAAAGCAATAAAAGATCAAAAAACAAAGTTATAAAGAAAGCTAAAGATAAAAAGAAAAATCAGGTAAATGATCAATCGAAGAAATAATACTAAAGCTGATTAAATGGATAAATTAGAAGAGAAGATAGCGGGCGAGATTACTTTATCCGATAGCCCTG
This sequence comes from Microcaldota archaeon, assembly GCA_021821445.1. Classification (GTDB taxonomy): domain Archaea; phylum Micrarchaeota; class Micrarchaeia; order Micrarchaeales; family Micrarchaeaceae; genus Mancarchaeum. Next base: position 6,807 of record JAKACK010000009.1, read on the forward strand.
GAAGTATAATGAAAAAATGGAGGGAATTATTCGGTATAACTCAGGTTGAATTATCAAAAGAACTTAAGATATCAACATCAACTATAAGTGATTATGAAAGCAATCGTAGATTAAGTCCAGGTGTTGGGGTTGTCCGTAGATTTGTACAAACACTAATATACATTGATGAAAACAGAGGAGGGTCTGTAAAAAAGAGTTTAACTAAATTTTCAGGGCAGGAAGAACCAAATCTACCCTACTTAATACACGACTTCGTTGCACCTGTAAATGGGATAGATTTCAATAGAATAATAGAAGGGAAGATTGTAGCTAGTCAAGATTATTTAGATAACCTAAGATTATTTGGTTATACTAAGGTAGATAGTCTTAGAGTTATACTAGAAATGACACCATCAGATTATCCAAAGCTTTTTGGATCTACAAATGAACGAGTCTTTATATTCGAAAATGTTTCAACTGGTAGGTCACCTATGGTTGTAATAAGAATAGCACCCATAAAACCTTCTGTAGTATTAATACCAAATCCAAATCTTATAAATGTTGATAAATTAGCTATAAGAATAGCGCAAATAGAACGTATACCACTCATAACAACAAAATTAACAATAGAAGAGATAGAGAGTAGATTAAATAAGTTATAATTAAGCAATTAAGTAATTGATATGATAATTAAATCAATATCTATAAGGGAACCTTTTGCAAGCATGATACGGGATGGTAAAAAAACAATAGAGACCCGTACATGGAAAACTAATTATAAGGGAAATTTATTGATATGTGCATCAAAATATCCAAAAACGGAGTTCAGCGGTAAAGCTATCGCAATAGCTGAACTATATAATTGCAGAAAGATGGAAAAAGGGGATGAGAGAGATGCCTGTTGTAAAATTTATGAGAAAGCCTATTCATTATGTCTTAGAAATATAAGACCTATACCCCCATTTCATGTAAAAGGAAAATTAAATCTCTTTAATACTGAAATTAACGATGATATAGAAAAATATATCTAAAATTATCCCCAAACATCTGCAGATATCTTTTTAGGATCTACATTTAATTCTTTAAGAGAATCTTTCATCGCTTTTACAAAATTCAACGGACCACAAATGTAAACTGTTCTCTCATCTATATCTGGTGCATATTTTTTAATCATGTTCGCATCAATATGCCCTTTTTCTCCATTCCAAGAATCAGTTTCTGAGGGTCTTGTAACTGTTATAACTTTTTTAAGTTTTATCTCTTTTTCTATCTCCTCTAACTCATCCTTCATTATTATTTCTGTAGGATATTTTATGCTGTAAAGAAGTACTGAATCTACATCATATTTATTGCTTCTTATATGCCTTAATGTGGATATAAATGGAGCTACCCCAGTTCCACCAGCTATAAAAAGTGATTTTTTATTTTCTTCTGGAACAAATTTAAATTGTCCATAAGGCCCTGCTATATAAAATTTATCTCCAATTTTTGCATCCATAAAATGCGATCTATAATTATTATGCTCTTTTACTATAAAAAGTTCAAGAATATCTGCATTTGGTTCTGAAGCTATAGAAAAAGCTCTGCCTATATACTGTTTGTTATTCTCATCAATACCATAAGTCATAACAAACATTCCTGCATCAAAATTCATTGGTTTTCCATCTACTGGTTTAAATCTAATTATTTCAACTTCAGGTGTACCACTAAAGTTCTCAACAACTTCATAAAGTTTCTTTTCTATTTTATATTGTACCATAAAGTAACCCTTTTATGAATATATTAATAGGAAATATAATTATAAACCTTTAATAGTCTATTTTTATAATGAAATATATAATAATAATTCTTTAAAAAGTGCTAAATATGAATTATGAAGTAGATTTTTCAGATAATTACGCTGAGACAAAATACGGTAAAATATTTTATAAGCAGCATAAAGGAGCAGAAAAATCTTCACCAATTATTTTTATACATGGATTAGGTGCAGATACAAGATCATGGTTAAGAACAGTTGATAGTTTAGTGGATAATTTGGATATATATTTGATAGATTTATTAGGTCATGGTAAATCAGATGCTCCAAATATAGATTATAAAGTAAATGTACAAGTATCAGTATTAAGAGAATTTATAGAAAAATTAGATATTAACCCAATAATAGTTGGTCATTCATATGGAGGATGGGTTACAGCATTATACGCATCTCTATATGATACTCAAGCAATAGTTTTAGAAGATTCTGCAGGATTTTATAATGAAGATTACAGTAAAAATACATATGGAGAAAAAGAAATCTTATATAAAAAAGTGATGCAATTAGCAGGTAATCATGATTATGTTATAAAGAGTATAATAAACTCAGATAATACTGAATTTTATCTTAACAAAGAAATCTTATCAAAGATAAAAACGCCAACTCTAATCGTATGGGGTAGAGATGATGAAACAGTATCAATTGACATTGGCAGAAAACTTAATGAATATATTATAGGTAGTAAATTGACAATAATAGAGAATGCTGGTCATGTATCACATTATTCTCAAAGTGAAATATTTTCTAAAACTCTTACAGAATTTCTACAATTTTTAAAAGGCAAACAAAAATCAAAACAATGTTAATAAGGAGGGATTTTCCAAATACCTCTTTAATTCATTTCCGAATTTTGCTGCATCTGCCCCATCAACAACTCTATGGTCGAAAGTGAGTGTGAATTCCATAACCTTTCCTGGAACAACCTCTCCATTTTTTACCACAGGTGTATCCTTTATTATGCCGAAAGAGAGTATAGCTACATCGGGTGGATTAATTAATGGCATGCCCATAAATCCTCCTCCTAAACTACCTATATTTGTTATTGTGAACGAGTTTCCCTTCATCTCACTTATAGTTATAGTATTGTTGTAAAGTTTTTCCCTTAAATTGATAAGGTCTTTTGCAATTTCTACAACACTCTTTTTATCCGCATCTTTTATAACTATTATTTTCAACCCATCTTTTGTTTCAGCCCCCAATCCTATGTTGTAATAATCCTTCAGTATAACTTCATTTGTATCAGGGTCAAAACTTGCATTAAAATATGGATTATTTTTAAGAGTTTGTACAGTCGCTTTTATCATAAATGGCAAATAGGTTAATTTAACATCAAAATTCTTCTGTACATAATCTTTTGTTTTATTCAATAAATTATATAATTCATCAGAGTCAATGAGATCCATATGAGATGCTGTTGGTATGCTGCTTGATACTGACATATTTTTAGCTATAGCTTTTCTGAGAAATGATAAAGGAACTCTTCGTGTACTATTATTGGATTCAATTTTATTTGTTGATAAAATATCTGATTTTACGCTATTTGAAGTTGTAGGTGCAGTTGCTGGTGCTGTTACTTTAGTAGACTCCTGATTACTATTTGATACTGATTTACCTTTTAGACTATCTGCAAATTTCCTAACATCTTCTTCAAGTATTTTTCCATGAGGTCCTGTTCCATTTACATCTCTTATGTTAATATTAAGGTTTAAAGCAAGCCTTTTAACGGCTGGTGTAGCCATAACACTGTTATTTGTATTAGCATCATTTGAATTATTTACTACTGCTGGTGCTTTATCTATAACTGTATCAACTTTAGTCTTATTTTGCTCTGTACTGGTGTTATTTGTGACCGTACCTGAATTTCCTGTTTTATTTGAGATTTCATCAGTACTTCCTATAACAGCTATCTCATCTCCAACTTTTATTGTGTCTCCTGTTTTTATATTATACCTTATAAAGCCATCAACTGGGGTTGGTATACTCACAACAGCTTTATCCGTTTCAATCTCGGCTATTGGATTATCCTGTTCAACTTTATCCCCATCTTTATAAAGTAATTTTAACACATGACCTTCTGTTATTCCCTCTCCAATATCAGCAAAATTTATTGTTTCCATTTTAAATCCCCTAAAAATATATCAAGAATCCATAAGCTTTTTTATGTAATAAAGCACTTTATTCCTATTTGGTACCCAATAATCTTCATCTCCAGAAAATGGATAGGGGAAACTGAATCCTCCAACTCTCATAACTGGTGATTTTAAATCATATAAGCATTTTTCTCCTATCCTAGCTGAAATCTCAGCACCTACTCCAAATGAAAGAGATGCTTCATGAACTATGAGTGCTCTTCCTGTTTTTTTAACACTTTTTAATATTGCAGATTCATCTATAGGATTTATAGTACGCAAGTCCAATACATCGGCTGATATATTATTCTCTTCAACTGTCTTCTGCACTTCTCTTGCCATAGTACCGTAAGTTATTATTGTGAGATCATCCCCCTCCTTTGCTAAATTGGCTTTGCCTATAGGTACTTCGTACATACCATCAGGTATCTCCTGCTTAAATAATCTGTAAAGTTTTGTAGGTTCTAAAAATAATATAGGGTCCTTTGAATGTGCCGCTTTTATCAGTAAACCTTTTGCATCATAAGGTGTTGATGGTTCAACAACTATCAATCCTCCTATATGTGAGAATAACGCTTCAGGGCTTTCCGAATGATGTTCTAATGTCCTAACACCACCACTTACAGGCATTCTAACAACCATTGGTATCTGAATATTACCCATTGTTCTAGATCTATATCTAGCTGCATGAGCCGCCAATTGATCAAATCCTATATAAGAAAATCCTCCAAATTGTATCTCCGGAAATGGGTGCATTCCAGCTATAGCCATTCCAATAGAAGTTCCTATTATAGAGGATTCTGCCAACGGGGTATCCACTATTCTATCAGGACCATACTTTTTGATTAATCCATCAGTTACTCTAAATACACCTCCATCTTTTCCAACATCCTCTCCCAATACAATTATATCAGAACTTTCATTCAAGCACAAATCCAAAGCGTTGTTCAACGCAGTAACCATATTAGCCAACATCAAATTCACCATTTATTGCCAAAAATTATTTTTAACCGCTTCATCCTTCTCTTCCTGCAATGTTTCAGGTATAAAACTATAAACGTTGTCAAACATCTTTTCCGGTTCAGATTTTACGGATTCTATATCTTTAGCTGCCTGATTCACAAGCTCTTTATTTTCTTCTATCATACTCTGTTCCATCTCATCGTTCCATATCTTTTTTGAAATAAGATATCTTTGAAGCCTTTTTATTGGGTCTTTTTTCTGCCATGCATCTACATCTTCTTCAGGTCTATATTTAGTAGGATCATCAGATGTTGTGTGCATTCCCATTCTATAAGTTAAAGCTTCTATGAGAACCGGTTTTCCATTCTGTTTTATAGATTCCAAGGCATCTTTTGTTGCTTTATAAACTGCAAGTACATCGTTACCATCAACTTGAATTGATTTTATACCTGCCGCAACCCCTTTTTGAGCTAAAGTTTCAGCAGCACTCTGCCTTGATCTAGGTACTGATATCGCCCATTCATTATTTTCAATCATGAAAATTACAGGTAGATTGAATACACCTGCAAAATTTATTGCTTCATAAAAGTCTCCTTCAGATGTAGATCCATCTCCACCATACACTATAACAGCATTTCCAATTTTTCTATACTTTAATCCATAAGCTATTCCAGCTGCATGTGTGAATTGGCTTCCAACAACAATTATTTCAGGTGTAGTGTGATAATCCGATATTGAAGAATAAGCCTCCTCATAACCTTTAACAGCTGTGAACAAACTTTTTAATGGCACCCCTCTGACAATTAATGATAAATGGGTTCTATATATAGGTACTATATAATCGTTTTTATCCATAGCGTACGCACTTCCAACTTGTACAGCCTCTTCCCCATTAAGAGGTGCAAAGGTCGCAACTTTTCCAAGTCTTTGCAATGCCAATAATTTGTTACTAACCGCTCTACCCAAATTCATAAATTTATACATCTCAATAAGCTTTTTATCATCGAGATCTTTTGGGATAAGACTGATATCCACATTAGAATCCTCATCCATAACCTGCATGTTCTTTATAGAAGTATTATAAGCTTCCTTTATCATTTAACCACTCATCCTATGAATTTAATTAAATCTATTTAAATATAACTATAATTAGAGGAGCTTTTCGTTTATTGACGCATTTATTTTTTAAAATAAAAATAATAATTCAGAATTAGAAATAAAATCAGAATGTTACTACAGAATATTCAGAATCTATCCTTTTAGCAGTTTCTACCCCACCCATAACATCCTTTATTCCATCAAATATAAGATCAGATGTGAGTCCCATTCCTTTAAGTGAAACTTTGCAATAGGTTACTTCAATTCCGTCATTTTTCATTTTATTAATAAGATTTAACATTGCTTCTGAATTACCAGAATTCTTCAAAAGAGCCATTACTCCTCTTCCTAAAAACATTACTGAAACCTCAGCTTTTGCGTTGTCTCTGGCACCTAAAGCAAAATTTATTGCCATCATAGTTTTATTTATATCCTCCTTTCCAGATGTTGATATTACAAATATTTTAGACATTATATCACAATTGACATAGCATATTAAATTATTTAAACTTATAACCCCATTAGTATATTTGGTACTCAAATGATATTGTCTTCAGAAAAATTTCCAGTAATATTGAAAAGTATAGACTACAATGATGCTATAAATATGAGTGTTACAGGTAGTGATAAGGATATTGCTAAAAATACCGCGGAATATGGAAAATTTCCTTATCCATATAAAGTATCAGATGCGATAAATTTTATCGCTTATTCATTGAATATGCAAAAGATAAAAATGGAATTTAATTTTGCAATGTATGAAAAGGATACTGAAAAATTTTTAGGATTGTTCGGTATATTCAATATAGATTATTTTAATAAAAAAGCAGAGATTGGGTATTGGTTAGGCAAGAAATATTGGGGGGAAGGATTAGGTAGTATAGGCATAAGAATGCTTTTGAATTATACATTTAATAATTTAAATTTGAATAAGATATATGCAAAATCCTTTGTTTTTAATTTAAGATCCATACATTTGATGGAATCCTTAAAATTTGTAAAAGAAGCTGAATTAAGGGATGAAGTGAAAATTGGCGGAAGATATAAAAATTTGGTTATTTATAGCATTCTGAAAAAAGAATACCATTTAAAAAATGAAAAAATATCAATTGAAGAATAAGGTGTAAATATGTATTTTAATAAAGCCACGATAAGAAAATTGTTTAAATCCGCAGGTGCTACAAGAGTTAGTAATAAAGCATTATTAGCATTTCAGGATTTGCTTGATAAAGAGGCATACAAAACAGCTGTCAAAGCGGTAAAACTTTCAAAGCATGCAAAACGTAAAACGGTTGAAGAGTCAGATATAAAATTAGCATCCTCAGAATAATATAAAAAATTCAATAAGCTTAATAATATTTAAGTATAAAGTAAATAAGTCAAATTAAAATTGGTTTTATATATGGAAAAGATTAATTTTCATGAAATCAATTTCTTTAAGAAAGCAGAAATGTTATTTTTAGCTTTTGCGATCTTTGCTATCGCTTCTACAAATATAATAAATTCAACAGTTGCAAATCAATCTACAACAGTGCCTGTTGTATATAGAGCAATAGTTGGTATAGTTTTGATAATAATCTGCATATTTGCAATTTTTAAGTTTATGAAGTACGCGATAGGTGGATTATTAGCATTGATAATACTTTTGATACTATTGTCAACTGCATATTACTTCTTTAAAACAGGTACATTTAGTATAGCACATAGTTTACAATTTTTATCTGATGCTTACAACTTCTTCATAGGAAAATCTCAAACAATTAGCACAACTGTTAATTCAATAACCAATGTGAGTAAATCAAATTCAATAGTTGTTGCGAATAATTCAACAAGTTAAAATACAATTTAGGAAAAGAACAAATTTATATATTTTAATACCTATACTATAAACATGTGGCAAGCGGGCAGCTTACCGAAAGGAGGAAGCTCTCCCCATACGAATTGACCAAAAAATAAGCTTAAGGCTTAGCTCAGAATAGAAACGCACCCTTTTATAATATAAAGCGATGACTACACGAGCATTTATAATTAGGGTTGAAACGGCTGATGCAAAATCAATAATGAATATGCAAGGTTATAATACCGCTTAGTTGAATGCTGCCTAAAACAGAAGGGAGGCTACTACTTGCCACATCTTATTATAAAAATTTTAAGCCTCAGACGGGGATCGCACCCGCGGCCTCTTGTTTTCCTGAATAATATATACGAGACAAGCGCTCTACTACTGAGCTACTGAGGCAATAATTTCCATATAATTTATCAATCAAAATTTTATAAAATATTTCAACAAATATCAATTATAATATAAATGATTATTCTAAACTACTAATATTTTTATATACTTTAAAATAAATATTTCAATAACATTAATATAAATAATTGATTAAATTATTAATGTAAATAAATTTAAGATAGGCAAAACTATGGTAAAATACGAGCCAATGGATTTTAATCAAGATAATGAGAATGATGAATCTCAAAGTGGAGATGATTATCTATCAAAACTTCAAAACAATAATTCAAATTTAGATAATCAGAATGATAATACTGATAATAATCAGCAATCCGATAGCTCTAATTCTAATAATTATACAGGATCTGATCAGAATTTCCAAGAAGAACCAAATTCTGATGATACTGAAAACCAGAATACTGACCAAACTTCAAATTCCGATAATACAGAAAACAACAATTCAGATACCAAACAGAATGATGTAAAAAGCACCAAAAAGAAAAAAAATACACAAAAAAGCAATAAAAAAGATTTATCAATAGATGAATATTTAGATAACGTTATTAAAGCAAAAAAAGGTACTAAAAGCAATAAAACCATAATTCCACCATCTAATGAAAATAATCCGCCTCAAAATCAATATAATCCTGAGATTGATGAGCAAAGTTCATTAAATCAAAATAATATTAATCAGAATAATCCACAAAATAATCAAAACGAAGTTCTTAATCAGCCTATGTTAGATCAACAATTCTATAATGAACAACAAGATAATTATCCTAATCAAGCTCAGCCTGATAACCAAAATCAAAACGTCCATAAAAGATTTGGGATAAACAAAGAAATAAATAAAATCAACGAAGTAAACCCAAAAATAATAAAACCAAATTTAAAATATAATAGCGCTGGCAAAAAAAAGTTGATAATATTCATAATCGTGATTATAGCATTAATTGCGATAGTAGGAGCAGGAGTAATATTACTGCATCATCCAAAAAAAGTTGTTACAAAAGTACCTGTATCCGCACCTAAATTTCATTATATAAATAGTTGTCAGTCAATTATAAAATCTGGTGTTTATTACCTAGGTACCAATCTTACGTATTCAGGTACATCAGGCAGTTGTATAAATATAAGAGCTAGTAATGTATCATTTATATGCAAAAATAAGGGTATAACAGGATCTGAAGGTAATTCAAACGGTGTATTAATTTCTAATGAAAATAACGTTTCTGTAGAAGGATGCTCAATAACAAAGTTTGCTTATGGAATTAATATAAACGATTCAAATAATTCAATAATCTCATTTAACAACATTTCAGATAATTTAATATCATCAATAAATTTAAAAGGTGGAAAAAATAATTATATACTAAACAATACTATTATAGGTTCAGGAGAGAAATATGGTGCAATATATCTTTATGATAATGCTTCAAACAACACTATAAGTCAAAATAAAGTATTGGGAAGTGATAATGTAAGTATATATATAGATTCAGCTGGGAATAAGATATATGAAAACACAATAAACGATACACCTTACGCATTCTATTGTAATGTAAATTATGGATTACCTAGTAGTAATTTAGCTTATGCAAATTCCTGTTATAAAAACATTGGATGTGATTTTGAAGAGTGTAGCGTATTAAATATACCTGACAATGTATCAAAGATTACATTGAGCCCAAAAATATATACCTGCGGTTCAATAAATTCACCAGGAAACTATACCATGATGGATAATATAACTGCAGGATACCTAAATATAAATTATACTAGCCCATATGGTGTAGTAAACAAATCCCTGTTATACTATCCAAAATGTATAACCATAACAAAACCAAACGTAACATTAAATTGTAATAACTATTCAATATACGATTCAGATGAAGGAATAAACATATTTGGTTTAAAGAATGTTTCATTAGAAAATTGCAATCTTAATGGTGATAGTAAAGCGATAAATGATTCATTTTCAAACTATACAGTAATGAAAAATATACAAATATCAAATAGTACAAACTATGGAATAAATTTTGCTTCTTCATATAACGGAACTATTTCAAATGTATCTATAAGCAATAGTAGTGACGGTATATACCTATTCGCTGGTTCCGAATATAATGTGTTTTATAATATATCCTTAAAAAATAATCAGTATGGAGTGTTCCTTAATTATTCTAATTTAAATATATTTAATAATTTCAAAATAAAAAATAATAGTTATGGGGTATTTTTCAAATCCTCGCTTTATAATACATTCAACAACGGTAATATAACCAATAATTCCGTTATAGATCTTTATGCAGAACCAGATTCAATAGCAAACAAAACTACAAACATATTTGATTCTACAACATGTGGTTTGAGTGATACAAAATGGGGTGTATGCAAATATTATGTATTACCTAAATTGAATATATACCCAATAAATAGCTGTCTAAATATAACAAGATCTGGAAATTATGTACTTGACAAAAATATAGTAACATCAAATTCAAGGTGTATAACAATAACAAAACCAAACGTAACTTTATCATGTTCAAATTATTCAATAAGTCAAGCAACACCGAATCATGGAACTGCAATATATGAAAATGGTTTGAATAATATAACTATAAATCATTGTGGTATATATGGTTTTGACCATTCAATATCAATTTCAAATTCAAGTAAAATTAATATTTATAATTCTACATTAAAAGATTACAATCCAATAAAAGTGTCCAATTTAACTTACTTCTATTTCATAAATAATTCAATTAAAACATCAGGGGAGGAGGGATTAAATATAAATACAGTATCCAAGAGTGTAATCTATGATAACCATATAACCGGAAATGATAGAACTAATGGAATGGTGCTAAATAACTCTTATATTAATCTTATATTCAATAATACAATATATTCAAATATGGTAGGATTTGAATTAGAAAATAACTCAATAAATAATACGATATTCAATAACACTGTAGGTTTGAGTTCAGAGTACGATTATGAATGTTCCCCACAAGCAAGCCATATATACTCCGAGTATAAAGGATATAATTACGGGCAAAAAACAAATAAATGCTCATGGCTATCAGCTCTTAGTACTTCATCCCCATATGCATCTTGCTATATAGTGTCAAATCCAACGAAGATAAATATAAATTCAGATTACCTTTACAGATACGGAACAGTTTGCATGAAGATAATTTCAAATGATGTTACCTTAAATTGTAATAATCACACAATTTCAGCATTGCGTGGAGGTACTTATGTAAATGTGATTAATTCAAATAATTTCAAAATTGAAAACTGTTACTTGCAAGGTTTCACCTCACCAATACAGGTATCAAATTCAGCTGGATCAATTATAGGAAATAAAGTACTTATAAAGAAAGTTGACGTGTCAAATGCAATTGTAATATCAAATTCGCCGAATGTAACTACAAGCGAAAACTACATCTACAATTATTCCTCTTAAATTATAGGTTATTAATATGTTATTCAAAACGCTTTCAGAATATTACGAAAAAATTTATCAAACCGCTTCAAGAATAGAAATGGTTGGTATATTATCAGAAATATTTAAACAGTGTAGTATAGAAGAAATATCAAAAATAATATATATAACACAGGGTCAATTAGCCCCAACTTTTGAGGGTATAGAATTTGGAATAGCAGATAAGATAGTGGAAGAAGCAATATCTGTTGCAACCGGATATTCAAAAGAAGAGATAGAAGTGCAGTACCATAAAACCGGAGATTTAGGTTTAGTAGCAGAGTTATTTTCCAAATCATCAAAACTTAGAAGGATGTCAGATAAAAAGTTTACAGTTTTAGACGTTTATTCCTCTATGTATAAAATTGCAACTACCTCCGGTAAAAACAGTAAAGAGTTAAAAATAAGAATGCTGTCTGATTTAATCGCTTCATCAGAACCTGTAGAAGCAAAATACATGGTTAAATATCCATTAAATGAACTTAGGTTGGGAGCAGGAGATGAAACTATATTAGAGGCTTTATCATTAACAATAACAGGAACTCGTTCTAAAAAAGATGTTATGGATAGAGCATATAATATATGCAGTGATTTAGGCGAAATTGGAGAGATATCTTTAAAGGGAGGTATAGAAGCGATAGAAAATATGAAAGTTTCTCTATTCAAGCCGATACGTCCAGCTTTAGCTGAACGTTTGCCAACCCCAGAAGAAATATTAAAAAAGATGGGAGGTAAATGTGCTGTAGAACAAAAATATGATGGGTTCAGATGCCAAGTTCACAAGGATGGAAATAAAGTAAAACTTTATTCAAGAAGATTAGAGGAAACTACCGAAATGATGCCCGATATAGTAAAAGCAGTTATAAATGATATAAAAGTAGATAAGGTAATTTTTGAAGGAGAGGCATTAGCTTATAATGAATCAACAAATGAATTTTTACCATTTCAAGAAACAATACAAAGAAAAAGAAAACATGGAATAAGTGAGAAAATAATAGAGTTACCCCTTCATCTAATGTCTTTCGATATAATGTATTTAGAAGGGAAAGATTTATTGGGAGAGTCTTATGAAAAGAGACGAGCTCTTTTAGAAGATGTTGTTAAAGGGTCTAATACCATATCACCTTCAAAGAGGATTTTAACAGATTCAGCAAAAGAATTCGAAGAATTTTTTGAAGATTCAGTTGAAAATGGTTTGGAGGGTATAGTAGCAAAAGATCTAAAGTCTCATTATATTGCAGGAGCTAGAAAATTTTCATGGATAAAAATGAAAAGGAGCTATAGAGGTGAGTTATCGGATAGCTTAGATCTAGTCATAGTTGGTTATTACTTAGGCAAAGGTTCAAGAGCAGAGTTCAAATTTGGGGGGCTGCTGTGCGCTGTATACAATAAAGAGAAAGATATGTTTGAAACAATATCTAAATTAGGAACAGGTTTTACAGAAGACCAAATGGTTGAATTACAATCTCTTTTAACAAAGATTAAAGTTGATGAAAAACCTGCTAGAGTAGATTCTATAATGAAGCCAGATTTCTGGGTTTACCCAAAGTATGTTGTCACCGTAAAAGCAGATGAGATAACTAAATCACCTATGCATACATGTGGTAGGTCAAAGCAACCTGATGGTACGGAAGTTGGTTACGCTTTAAGATTTCCTAGACTGATTGGAGATACAACTATAAGAGAGGATAAAAGTCCAGAAGAGGCAACAGAAACAAAAGAAGTAATAGAAATGTTCGATCAACAAAAAAGAGTCAGCATATCAAAAAAATCTTAATCAATTGATTAACTAACTAATAGAACGTCCACTTTCTATAATTTTAGAAAACTTTTGAACACTCTTTATTATATTCTTTACTTTTGGATTTAATTTATAACCCAAACCGTAACCCGTATTCGTCCTTATATGTGTTGGTTGTATAACATTGAGATCGAGTGAAAGCTCTCTTAAAGTTATTATAAGGGTTTTCCTAGTGAACTTCTTCTCCAATATAGAATAAAGCTCTTTTGTAGTCCTCGGTGATTTTTGTAATAGTAGTTCCATCACCGCATAATTAGGTCTACTCAATGCTTTTCTTAATGCCCAAATATTATCCAATTCTTTTTCATTTCTTGTCATAAATATATATGATACCTAAAGATTTAAAATAGTTTTCTTTTATCTATGAAGATACTAATATAAACTCTATTATATATGAGTATTTGAAAAATATTAAAAAACATTATATTATACAAAAGTATATAAATAGATACTTTAATATAATATATAAATTTAAAAATAATAGAGGATAAAATGAAATTTCAATTAAATAAACTTTTAAACCATAATTTTAATTTTGAGAATAATCAATTAAAAATAAATCCTATAAAATTAAATTTTTCGATATCAAAAACACCACAAAGCAAAATAATAGAGCGTATAAATGATTTTAAAGTGATTGAAAAATCTGGAAATATTAATTTTTATTGTATACTAAATGATGAGCGAGCTTTCAACGAATCAGAAGCAGAATTACTTAAAAGATCTGTGATAGAGTATATTATAAATTCTAATCTTAATTTAAAATACTCAAAAGAATCCCTAAAATTTGTTCAGAATATTTTAATCAATAATTATGGTGCAGATAAATTATCCTCTTATATAATAGCACATGATACAATAGGTTATGGTCCTATTAGTGTAATTCTTGAAAATTCAGATAAAATAGAGGAAATAATGATAAATGGACCAAGATCTCCAATATCTATATATCATTCCGAATATGGATTTTGTGAAACAAATCTGAAATTCAATGGTGTAGAAGAGTTCAAATTTATAATGAATAAATTAATTGCGGATACTGAAAAAGAGGTAAATGAATCCTTTCCTATAATTGATGCTGAACTATCAAATGGTTCCAGAATACATATACAGATAAAACCATATTCACAGAGTGGTGCAACAGCATCAATAAGATTAAATAGTGGCAAATCAATCAATTTAAGAAAATTAATCGATTATAAGACTCTAACACCAGATATTGCAGCTTACCTATGGCTTGCAATTGAGTTAAATTATAATATGATAATTTCAGGAGCACCTTCAGCAGGAAAAACAACTATGCTAACAGCTTTAGCGTCATTTCTTCCAAGGTATGTAAGAATAGTTAGTGTGGAGGAGGATGTAAACGAGCTTAAATTCCACAGCAATTTTATAAACTCTATAAACTTACAAGGAAATTCAAATACAGAAGTTAATTTAAAAGAGCAGATTATAAATGCATTGCATTTGCGTCCGGATCGTCTTATAATCGGAGAGATAAGAGGAGCTGAAGCTCACGATGTATTTTTTGGTTCGAATATAGGAGTTCCATTTATGACCACCTTACACAGCCAACTTGATGCAAAATCCCTTCTTTATAGATTACAATCAAAACCTATGTCGATAGAACCAAATCTTTTAAAATCCTTAGATATAGCTATTTTTATATCACATAACCAAATCGATAATTCACGAAAAATAGAAAATATATCCGAATACAATTGGCTCGCTAAAGGTGAGACCTTAGATGATTTAAATCTTCCAGCAGTTAAAATTTTAAGTGTGGCTGAAAATGGATTAAGTCAGATAAGAGGATTAAAAAAATCAAAAGTAATCAAAAAATATTCTGAAGTACATGCATTGAGCATAGAGGAATCAATTGCAGAGTTTAAAAAACGTTCAGATTATTTGGGCAAATTACCAGAAAATCACAGCATATCTGAATATATACAATCTTATTGGGAGATAAAATGATAAATCATAAATTCAAAAATAATTTAAGCTATTTGATAATATTATTAATAGGATCATTTATTCTATATTTTCTATTTGGTTTATATGCGATATTTATGATTCCATTATTCTTATCATCATTAATCATACAAAAATTTATAAATTCAAAATATGAATACAAAAAGAAATTTTTAGATAAAAAGAATTCATTCTTAAATTTCCTTCGTTTTATAGTGACGAAAACAGAATTAGAGAATAAAGGAGCCATATCAATTTTAGAATCTGCAAGTCAAAATAACAAAGATATATACGCAAATAAATTATTAAAAAGATTAAATTTAGGAGAGAACATAGACCAATCTCTTAGTGATATAAAAGACAGTTTATCAGCACCTATTATAAATGAAATTATTGGAAATTTAAAAAATGGGATGAGTTTAGATAAAAGTATAAATTCGGTATTAAACTCAGAAATGAACCTAATTGATTACAATTATATGACAAATATAGAATTAATAAAAAAATATTCCATAGCAACAACTCTAACATCTATAATAATCCCCACATTTTTAATCTTTGGGTTTATCGGATATTCAATAATAAATCCATTATCAATAATGTTTATCATATTCGCATCTGTTCTGCTATTTGTGCTTCCAATAATAAATCTTATAATAAAAAATAAAATGACTCTTTTTTATTATCAAATTCAAGAAAGTGAAGAATCATTATCCAATTGGTGATTTAAATAAAAATTAATTTTATAAATAATATAAACAAAATGACTTCATCTTTAATCTATATAATTGCGGCTATATTAGATCTCACATTGTTAATTATATTTTGGTTTAATTCAAATATAATTGCAATTTTAATTTATCTAATATTAAATGCCGTAGTATTATATAAAAGTGGCATCTTTGAGCAAAATAAGATTAAATTTGAATGTGAAGAATTATTAGATAATCTTTTATCAAAGTCAAATTCAACAAGTATACCAAAGGTAAAGCTTCTGGAACAATCATTAAATAAAAAATTCATTTTCAGCAAAGATTTTAGTGAGGCTATAAAATACTATAAATTATCAGGATCTATAGATAGATTCAACAAAATAAATACTCATAATTCATTTATACTTAAAAGATTAATTGAAGATTTAATTGCATCATTCTCCAAAAACCTCAGTATACAAAAAAGGTTGAATAGTCTAAGAGAGGATTATAAGAGGACCGATAATTACAATAAAATTGCATCGAGCATAGTGAGTAGTTCAAAAAAGATGTCATTGATTGGCGAACTTCTGTTTCTACCATTATTCGCAGGAATATCATACGATATACTCAAATTCACATCTTTTGGAGGTACAAGAGAAATATACATACTTCCAATTCTGATGATTTTATACTTCTTAATCTCAAGTTGGATAGAAAATTTGCACTCTAATTTGTCTAATTCATTTAAAACTTACAAAATAGCTTTTTACACCTCTTTTTCATCTTTTATTATGATTATCGCTTCCATGCTGATAACAAAAATTTTATAGTGATAAAATGACAACATACATAGATATAATAGAGGCCATGTTGGTAATGGCAAAATCGAAGAAAAAGGCACAAGGATCTATAGAATACCTACTGATGCTTTCTGCTGTTAGCATTGTGATAGTAATAGCTTTAGCTATGATAGTTCAATTGAAAGGAGCAGCTATACACGCATTTTACAATTCAACTAATCAAAGCTTAGTAGGGCAAATAGGAATGGAGATATCAAACATTTCTAAAAAATAAATTAGAAGCAGTGAAAAATATGATAAAAAAGGCGCAGATGTCTATTGAATTTATTATCTATATCGCAATTTCTGCTATCTCATTAGTTGCAGTACTTTCAATATACCATTTCGGTAGTTTAAAGATAAACTCAACTATGAATTTAGACTATATAGATAATTTTGCATCTATCATAAATTCGAATTTATACCAGTACAAATCAACATTTACCTCTTATATACCGAATTCAATATGTAAAATTAAAATAGCGGGGTATGAATTGAAATATAAAAATAAATCGATAGCAATCGATGCACCTGTAAAATTAAACAATAGCATATGCAAAAATAGCGGAAAAATTGAAAATATGACTATGTATTATTCAAACGGAACTTATTTTTTGGGTGCATCTTAAATGAAATTGCAAATTCTATACGAAATGGTAATCCTTATGACAATAGCTTTGTTATTCATATCAATGATATCTGTATTTTACATATGGTTAAACAATTCAATTAAAAAATCAATTCAATCTAATGCAATCCCGTTATCCTCAAATTCATTAAATGGCAGCATAAGACCTTATAGCTATTTTCAAATATCTGGCTGATCAATATGAAGGGACTTTTATTATCTTTTGATTTAATCTTTGGTATATTGATTTTTATAACAGTTCTATTAATCTCAATTGCCTTTTTGTCAAATGTTAGTTTATCCGATGGAAATTTACAAACTAATTTATCTTCCTTCATAGCGATAAATTCCAGATTACAGGAGCAGATTTATATTTATAATCAATTTGGATCTATTCAGACATTTACGAAATCTGGATTTTTAGTATCGAAACTGAATCTTTCAAAACCTATTTCAAAATCAATTTACAATGAATGTGCTAATCTTTGCAGGATGATTTACCGTAAAGGTAAATTTTATATAATATCGGTGTAAAAAATGAAAATCCAAACAACTTTAGAATTTATAATAATATTGACAGTAATATCCTCTTTAATAGTATTTTCGTTGTCTATTTACGCGTCAATATCAAAAGAATCAAATTTGTTATTTAATAGTATTAGCAATTCTCCCACAATCACATCTCAAAATAATTCTATGATCATATCATATGAATCAGGTGCACCAAAAATATTCGCATATATAGGAAATTTATCTGAAATGGGTATTCCTAATTATGGTTATTTGGAGGTTTTAAGTAATGACAAAGTAATTATATTAAATCTGAGTATGAGTACCAACAATGGTCAGTTAATATACGATAATTTCAATAAATCCATCTCTGGTTTTGAAATGATTAATTTTAATTATATCCCAAAACATAAGGGAATTTCAAATATAACAATAAAATTAAAAGCAAAAACGGATAACGGAATTTTAAACAAAGAAATTAAATTAAATACCTATGTTTACGATACTTCTATAACCCCAATAAATACTACCATTTCAGATTATAAACCCCAAATAGCATTTAATTCAAAATATGAATACTTTAATCTTAATAGTTTAGATTCTATATATAAAATATCAACATCATCTCATTGTAGTTATAACTATTATCACAGCAATAACCAAGAACCTATATCTATACAGTGCGGCCCTAATGCAAGCTATGATTTTTTTATCTTTTCAAGCTATTGTTATTATGATAAAGATATATTTACAAGAACAATCTGTGTCTATAAAAATTACAATAATTCAGAAGTTGGTATAATCAACAAAAACAATCCTAATTATGGTTACAATGCCTCAATAAAAATTCAAGATTTAAATTCAGTTATGGATGCTAACGTATCAACATTAAATCATAACCACACACCCTTGATAGAAAACGGAACCATTACAGGAAATATAACCGTAAATAATGCAGATACAAATGATACATATAATATCGAACACAATGGGATTTTATTCAATAATCAAACAAATTATTCATTAAATGAATCATTTGTAAACGATTTTGAAATAAGTAAAAGTAATCTTAATTCTATCCTAAACTTTTATAACAATAGCAATGTCAGTGCTCAACAGCTCAATAACATATACGAATCAATGAATAACTATAATAGAAGCGTAAAGAAAATATATTCCAATTCATACCATAAAAAAGGTTGTAAAATAATCAACCATACATATAAATGCAATTTAAATTTTATTCAATTATATATGACAGCTTATATAGATAATGTAACTTCAAATTATGCCTATTATTACAATGGTTCAAAAATATATATAAGGTGAAATAATTTGCATATAAAAAAGATGAAAGCACAAGCAGCAATTATAGAATCAGTACTTTCAATAACAATATTATTATCGGTTATAACCGGTTTAACATATATAAATTATTCCCAATCTAGATCATACAGCCAAAATGAAAAAATAGAATTTTATAATATGGTTTATGATATCACAGAAATAGTAAATAAAAATGGGGCTGGAGTAATTTTCAATAAATCCAATTCAACTATATTAAGCAAAATCCCTATAATATATAGATTGAGTTATTTGAGCATATTTGGACCAAAAATAAATTTCTCATATGGCAAATTAGATTCATGCAACCAAAATTATTACTATTATTGTGTATACTACAACGGTACAAAAGATGGAAATTATAAAGGGGATATTTGTTTTTCTGGGTGTTAAAAAATGGGCTTTTATGGATTTTTAATACTAATTACAATTGCGGCATTGATTAATTCAGCTTTAATATATCAAACATATATTGGAAATTCCGAAGAATTAAATTATAATGTGAACAAATATATAGGTATAATGAATCTTGAGATACAAAAAATTTCAATCAGTGGCGTAAGCAATAAATATTTATACAATATAAACTCTTTAGGTAAACTAGATCAGTTCAATATAACTACAAGAAATAATGGAAATTATATTATCCTGAATGATATTATAAAACCCAAATTATATGAAATAATAAATAGGTAAATTTAATCATTATATATAAGCCCTGGTGGTGTAACGGCTAGCACGAAGGACTGTGGATCCTTAAGTTCGGGTTCGATTCCCGGCCAAGGCCTATAAAATTTATCTATTTATATCAAAAATAAGTTTTTATCTATCAATATAATTAATACAATTAACCCAAGCAAAAAGAGCCTATTTATAAGCTATAAGCCCTCTATAACTTCTCTTTACCCTGCTAAATCCTGCTTCTTTAAGCCTTTCCATAGAACCTCTAACATAATCTACTTTGTACTCTCTAGGTATCCTTCCACCACCTATAAAATGATAAAGCATCCCTCCATTCTTTATCACCCTATATAACTCCATATAAAACTTAAGCGAGTATAAATCCCCACTTATCTTAACATTAGGTGGATCATGTAGTATTTTATCAAAACTATTATCCTTTAATTTTGTTATTCCTTTTATAACATCTTCATTATTTATTTTTATTTTCTTATTCTCTAAGGTACTTGCAGACCATGGATTAATATTTGCGATGTCAATAACCTCTTTTGATATTTCATATGTTTGTACCTTTTTTGCACCCCTTTTAGCAAGCTCATTAGCTGTGTATCCAAGACCAAAACAGGTATCGAGTAAATTTCCCTCTATGTGACCTAATTCTTTAACTTTATTTTTTGCATCTTCAGAAGGATTTGATACCGAAACTGTATGCATAAGACTTCCATTTATCCAAAGGGTTGGTGCAAAATCCAAATGTGGCTCATACAATTTATAAGAGGTAGTTCCATTAAAGAAGTAAATATAATTAAGTGAATTATCTTTTACAAGAAAGCAATCCTGGTTATGCCTTCTTCTATTTATCTTTTTTAATTCTTCAATTTTGATTGTCTGCCCATCTGGTAAAATCAATTGATTATTTGATTTTGTAACATCATATAAATTCATACCTAAATCTAAGCTTATACGTATGTTACCATCTTTTGCATCTAATAATTTTGATATATGAAAACCAGATAAAACAAAATCCTTTTCTATTACAAAATCACCTTAAATATAATACATTGAGAATAAAAATCTATAAATTAAAAAAAGTGAATAGCAAATCCTCTCATAAAACGTTTTACAAATATATGGAATCCTCCCGTGTTTTTCTTTATGTCTTTTATCATTGTTTTATAAAGTATCTTTTCTTGAGCATCCAATTTACCTTCCTTTACGGTAGTTTGCTTTTTTCCATCTACAACTTGAGTTTCCGTTTTACTTATAACATCCTTTTTTACCATTGCATACCATTCATCAAGAGAGCTTCCAACATTATCATCAACTTTACCCTTTATGACTTTTAATATATCTCCCGTTGTAAGTTTTGTACTCACGTGTTTGTTATACTCTTTTAGCAACGGTATCATTATCGCTTTATCACATATTTTTTCTATATCTGCAGGTGAATAACCCATTGTAGCTCTTGATAATCTACCAAAATTTATCTTTTTTCTTGGCTTATTCTTAGTATAAAAATCAAAAAGGTGCTTTCTTTCTTTATAATTTGGAGGAGGTATGTATAGAGCATCTCCAAATCTACCTGACCTTTTCATTGCAGGGTCTATATCCCATGGTTGGTTAGTTGCTCCTATTACATATAATCCTTCTGGATTTTTTTCAACTCCATTCATTTCAACTAGAAACTGGTTGACAGCAAGTCTCAAAGCAGAACCTTCTCCACCACCACTGTCACCTCCACCTCTTTTTACACCTAAAGCATCCAATTCATCAAAAAATATTATACAAGGTGGATTTTTTCTAGCCTGTTCAAATATCGCATGAAGGTTCTTTTCAGTATTTCCTGTGTACATATCCACTATCTGATTGGTTCTAGCTATTATAACATTAGCATGAGCTTCTCCTGCCACAGCATTTACTGTGTAAGTTTTTCCAACTCCTGGTGGACCATACATAAGTAATCCAACACCTAACTTTTTACCATACTTTTTAAATAAATCCGGATTGTCTATTGCTAACACAACATTATTCTTTAAGAAGGTCTTTAACTTTTCTTCTCCAACAACCTCCGCAAAAGTCATATTTGATTTATAAAAAGGAACTTTCTTTATCTGTCCATCCTCTATCTCCTCTTTATTATCATCATCATCCTCTTCATCGTCATCATTTTTAGAATTAAAATTATTGCTTAAGTTTGAAAGTTCTTTATCTAAATCACTGAAATCAGGTATGTTATGAACATTAGAATTATGATTCCCTATTTGGGGAATTGAATTAGGGTTAGGTTTGGGATTAAGGTTTGGATTATTTGAAATACTATTTTTATTCATATTAGAGGATACTAAATTTTTCAATCTTTCTTTAGCCTCTGAATAATTGGGGTTTATTGAAAGAGACTTATTATACCAATTTTTTGCACCTTCATAATCTTTATTGGATTCTAATATATCTCCAACAAGTAATGCTGCATCTGCACTATCTGGTTGTAAGGTTATTACTTTTTCTAAATCACGTTTAGCATCAGCATACTTTTTTTGTATTCTCTCAGTTAAAGCTTTATTAAAATAAGCATCTGCATAATTAGGATCAATCTCTAATGCTTTATTATACTGTTCAATTGCATCATCAAATTTATCATCTTCAAAAAGTTCATTTCCTTTTTTCCAATAAGATTTTGCAGTTGGTTCTACGGGTGAATTATTATTAGGGCTTTCAGAATCATTTAATAATTCGTTATTATCTTTATCATCCGAACTTTCATCAAATTCCTTATTATTTCCATTACTGTTGTTATTACCGCTATTATCTAAACCATTAGTAATAGACCCATTATCGTTACTACCACTATTATTATTAAATGAATCCTCTTCATAATCTGGTATTTCATCAACCATAATATAATCTCATTAAAATTACAAATATAAGATATATATTTTTAACTATTTTAAATCTTTAAAAAACCTGCTTTTCAATCAAAAATTGGATACAATCTTATAATCCACAACTATCTCTATAATACTTTTTGAGTAAGTTCTAACTTTTCTTATAAGCTTAAATTCAACTTTGTAATTATTGTCTTTTGCATGCTTTAATATCATAGATTTTACTTCATCTATTTTATCCGATTCACAAAATGTATAAATATGTACAAATGTGTTATTTTTTGATAATTTAAAAGCACTATCTAAAAAAGATAAACTGGATTTGGGCATTGGCATAACTATTCTATCAAATTTTTTATCGCAAGTTTTTGCAAATTCATTAAAATCTGCCAATACTGGTTTTATATTATTTAAATTGTTGAGTTTTATGTTCTTTTTCATATAAAAATAACCATATTTATTCAACTCTATTGCAACTATGTTTGTATTGGGGTGTTTTTTGGATATTTCTATCGCAAACGGTCCAACACCAGCAAAAGGTACACACACATTTTCATTATCTGAAATTAAATTAGAGATTCTATTCCTCTCATAAGCAAGCCTTATTGAGAAAAATACCTTTCTAACATCAAATACAAATTCACACCCATTCTCTTTATAATTAGCCATGAATGAGTGTTTTCCTAATACATATTTGATAGGTCTAACTCTATAAATACCTTCAACAGGACCATTCTTCTTCAAAACAGTTTCAACATTTTTATTTGATTTTAAAAATACCTTCGCAATTCTTTTTTCATATTTAATCAAAGAATCAGGTATGTCAAGTATTATTATATTACCGAGAAGATCATACCCTTTAACTAAAGAATTATAATCATCATCGTTTAAGATTTCCCTTAATTCACTTAAATAATCAACCTTAACGTTTTCTAATTTTCCAACTTCCCTAATTGCTAATTTATACTTTATATTGTTAGAATCTAAACTTTTTATCTTGTTATATTTTTTAATTAAAGGCAAAAGTACTTTGTCTTTATCTTTTAGTACTGCATAATCTTTATTAAATAAAGATTCATCTAAAAGCAATCTCCTAGTTTTTTCAGCAGATACTTTATCTACCATAACAAAGTAAACCTTTTCCATAGTTACCAAACCAAATTAATAATAAATCATAATCAAAATATAAATAAATAAACATAAAAAAGAAAAGTTTATAAATTTTTAAATTACTTACTGATTAATTTATAATGTTTATTTTAAAGATTAATGGTAAATATAGTGATTAATGTGTATTTTGTAGTAAAAGTAACATCAGGCCAAGAAAAAATTGTTGCAAGTGTATTGCAGAATAAAGCGAGCAAGTCTGAATTACCAATTTATTCGTTAGTGGTAATTGAAGGTATGAGAGGTTATATAATAATGGAGGCTGAAGATGAATTATCAGCTAGAAGCTTCATAAGTAGAGAAAGAAATGTAAAAGGTATATTACCTACACCTTTAGGTGATAGCGAATTAGATAAAATGATAGAGACGAATAATACTACAACAGAAATAAATATTGGTGATGTGGTTGAATTCTCCTCAGGACCTTTTAAAGGTTATAAGGCAAAAGTACTCAAAGTTGATAATTCTAAAAGTGAAATAACTGTGGAATTAATGGATGTTGTAGTTCCAATACCAATAACAACCAAGATGAATACAGCTAAGGTAGTACAAAAGGTATCTGGGGAATCAGGAGAACAATAAATTAATAAGCTTTATAAATTAATAATGACATAATATTTTGTTTTTAAATTTTGATAAATTTGAAGATTCTAATATTTTTAAATAATATTGGTGTAAAAAATGGCAGAAGTAAAAATAGCAGGTTTAATAGAAGGAGGAAAAGCAACAGCAGGACCACCATTTGGACCCGCATTAGGACCACTGGGAGTTAACATAAATGCAATAATAGGAGAGATAAATAAGGAAACATCAGCTTATGCTGGAATAAAGGTTCCTGTAGAAGTGATAGTTGATAATGTAACTAAGGATTATACCATAACAGTAGGATCTCCACCAACAAGCGCAATGATCATGAAGGAAATAAACATAAAAGGAGGAGCAAAGGCAAAAGGTGAAATAGTGGGTAACATAACAATAGAGCAACTCAAAAAAATTGCAAAATCAAAAGAATCTGTGCTTTATGGAAAAAGTGAAGTTGAAAGAGTAAAGCAGGTAATCGGAACATGCAATAGTATCGGAGTAACAGTAGAAGGAAAATCACCTAAAGAAGCCATAAAAGCGATAGATTCTGGAGAGCTAAAGGTATAATCTATTTTTTTTAATTTTTTAAAATTTTGAATTTTGTAATCCCTAATTAATATTTAAATTTATAAAAGTAAATTATTATTATAATAGTAATAGTAAAATTGGAGTATAAACAAAAATGGTTATTTTATGGGTATATACGATTTTTTTAAAAATCCAAAAGGGCTAGTTGAATTGCCACCTGAAAAGGTAAAAGAAATTGTAGAAAACGGCAAAAAGGATTACATATTGATAGATGTCAGAACGAATTGGGAATACAATAAAGGGCATATAAAAGGTTCATTACTTTATACACTTGGAAACGAAGATAAATTAATAAAAAAATTAGGAATAAAAGATAATGTGATACTCATATGCAAGACAGGACATAGAAGTAGAGCAGCTGCAAATAGGCTTATCAGAATGGGTTTCAATAAAGTATATCATATAAAAGGTGGTATGGATAACTGGAGAAAAAAAGGTTTACCTGAAGAAAAATAATACTGATTTTTTACTTATGTATAACATACTTTATCACAAATTCGGATTCTTAAATTGGTGGCCTGGAGAAACTAAATTTGAAATATTGGTAGGTGCGATACTAACTCAGCAAACATCATGGAAAAATGTAGATAAAGCGATTAAAAACCTAAAAGAGAATAACATGTTAAATATAGAAAAAATATCCAATTGCAATATATCAGATTTAGAGGAATTAGTAAGACCAAGTGGTTTTTATAAGCAGAAAGCCAACAGGCTAAAATCAATATGTAATTTTATACTAAATAATTATGGCAATCTTGATAATTTTCTATCTATAGATATAAAAGAGCTAAGAGAAAAACTCTTGAATTTGAATGGGGTTGGTAAAGAAACTGCTGATTCTATCATACTGTACGCATCCGAAAAACCTATATTCGTTATAGACGCTTACACTAAAAGGGAGTTTAGTAGAATATTTGGAATTAAAGAAACAGATTATGATGAACTTCAAAAACTTGTTGAAACAAATATACCAAAAGATGTAAAATTATACAAAGATTTCCATGCCCAAATTGTTGAATTGGGAAAGGAGTATTGCAACAAAAATCCTTTATGTGCAAACTGCCCTATGAATTTAACATGTTTATATTTCAGAAGAATAGACCATGCAGAAACATAATCAAATAAAAATTTTATTTATTTTTTCAAATAAAAATATTATAAAAAAAGTATAATTTTTGCATATTTTATAAAAATATTTAAATAATAATAAATAAAACTATAATTAATTATTTGTGAAATGTGATATTTTGTCAGAAGAAAGCAGCTTATTAAAAAAACTATTATATCGAATAATAAAAAAACATATAGCAGGCACAACTGCAGCTTCTGCAATAAAAGTACTAAAGAGCATAAATAAAGAGGGTATAAAAACAACTGTTACTTTTCTAAATGATCTTGAGGATTGTTCTAATCAAACAAAAACAAGATATAATTTTACATCTTATCTACAGCTTTCAAAAGAACTTTTTAGATTAATGATAAATTCTGATATATCTATAAGATTATCTCAATTAGGGTATCCGCAAAATGATGGGATAATTGAAGATCTCCCTGAAATATTAAAATATATTCCAATTAAAAACGTATTGTGGATTGAGTATGAACCAAAATTTGAATTTGAAAAAATGTATGATTTTATAAAAGAAATCAATAATCCCCAATTAGGTCTTGAGGTTTCTACAAGTTTACTTGAGGACAAATCAACTTTAAATAAAATTATGGAACTAAAAAATGTAAAATTAGTCCCTTTTGATTATAGAAATGGTAATTTGAATACAATTGAGGTAAAAATTAAGAAAAAGGTAGATGCTATTACAGAATATCAGAGGATATTATCAAAGATACAAAAATATAAATACAATATTCACATATTAATGCCTGATGAAAAAATTACACAAAAATTAATTGATGCGGATAAAAAAACAAAAAAAGGTTTAATAAAAAAGAATTTAACATTTGAGCTGTTGTTAGGCTCTAGTAACAGAAAGATAAAATCTATAAAAAGTAATGGGGTTAATCTCTGCATATATGTTGCTTATGGGAAGGATTGGATGGAATACGCAGCAAATAGGTTGACAACTGGACGTATACATGACATATCATTAAATATGCTTGATACTAAAAAAGAGAATGTTGGTGATACAATTGGTAAATAAATCAAGAACAATCAAAAATAAAAAAACAAGTAAAACAAACGAAAAACGCCCAATTGATTTAATCACAGGTCCAACTTCCGGAATAGGGGAATTACTTATATCAGAATTACTTAAAAAAGGGCACGAGGTAAGAGTTATAGTTAGAAAGGATCCTGTTCAAAGTGGCGATTTATTAAAGTTGCCAAGGGGGGTAATTCCATATATCTCAGATATAACATTTAATACAACAGAGGATAAGGAAAACCTTTATGAAGCTTGTATAGATGTTGATAATGTATTTCATATAGCAGGAGCTACTTATAATTCAAAATATACATTTGATGAACTGATAAACATAAATGTAGTTGGTACTGAGAACCTACTCAATTCGATAGTAAAAGCTACAGCTGATAACAATAAAAAGGTTAGATTTATTTTTGCTAGCAGTGTAACTGTTTATGGTTATACTAGAAAAAATGAGAAACTTACAGAAACATCAAAGCCTAATCCAATGAGCCATTATTCAGAATCCAAGGTTATGGCAGAACAGGTTATCAATTCAATTTGCGCTGTGCATTTAAATATAAGCTATACGAATTTAAGATTTGGTATTTTTTATGGATATGATTATAAAAAGTCATTTTATAAAATATTTTCAAATATTTATAAAGGACATGGGTATTATATAGGAAATGGGGATAATCACTTAATATTTATTTCAGAATATGATGCTGTTAGAGCTATGCTTGCGGTTATCAGTACTGATAAGAGTTTAAATCAGGTATACAATGTTTCCGATGGTGTACCTTACACAATAAAAGAGATATTCCAATTTGTAGCTGATCAATTAGGGGTTAAACTTCCAAATGTTGGAATACCAAAAGCTATAGCAAAGCTTGGTAGAAAAATAATAAACATGAATTATGATGAATTTGAATTTATTGCGAGTGATAGAATACTTGATATATCAAAAATAAAAAAAGATTTAGGATTCGTACCATCATCCAATATATATAAAGATGGTAAAAATCTGATTGATTTATACAAGCACGAAGTACTGAATATTAAATGAATTGAAGGATGTTAAAGATGCGTTTCGATAAAAAACCTGGAAAAGTGGAAAAGTACATATACGAAAAATTAGATACACAAGGAGCATTATTACTGTCTGTTATAGATCCTTTAGATTATAAATCAGAAAAAGAGGCCATAAAATCTGCAGTAACAGTGGGTGAAGGAGGTGCGGACATAATAGTTATAGGAGGCAGCACTGGAGTACAAGGTGAGTTATTAGATAATGTAACATTAGGTATAAAAGAAAAGATAAACACACCAGTTGTACTATTTCCTGGAAATATAGCGACAATTACTAGATATGCAGATGCGATGTACTTTATGTCATTGCTGAATGCTAGAAATCCATATTGGATAACACAGGCACAGATGCTTGCAGCTCCTTTGATAAAGTACATGAAAATTGAGGTTTTACCTATAGGATACATAGTGGTTTCACCAGGAGGTACAGTAGGTTGGGTTGGAGATGTTAATTTAATACCTAGGGAAAAACCAAAAATCGCATCTGCATTAGCACTTGCAGGTGAATATTTAGGAGATAAATTTATTATAACGGATACGGGATCAAATCCAAGTCTACAAAATTATGGTCCAATAACTGAAGAGATGGTGCATGAGGTAAAATCCGCAATATCAATTCCATATATAGTTGGAGGAGGTATAACAAATGCTGATTACCTTTCCAAAGCACTTAAAAGTGGAGCTGATATGGTTCAGATAGGTACCGCTTTTGAAAAATCTACAAACATAAAGAATACAATAAACATGTTCTCAAAAATAATAAGGGAAGAAGGAAGGAAAAAGATAAAGTAATGACAAAAATGAGAGAAATATCAACATTAGAAGTTGCAGCAATATTGAAGGAGCTCAATAACATAAATGACCTATTTATCGATAAATTTTATCTTATTTCAGAGGATGAATTTCGATTTAAGCTTTCAAAATCCGGAGTTAAGATAAATGTTCAGTGCAAACTATGCCACAATTTTAGTCAAACTGAGTATGTGAAATCAGTAGATAATGATTCAAAATCAACATTCGAATCTGCAGTTAGAAAAAGAATTGGAAATTTTTATATAACTGGAATTACACAACCTAATGATGACAGAATAATAAATTTAAAAATAAAGAAGGGAGATACCGAAAAAAATGTAATAATAGAAATGTTTGCAAAAGGCAACTTAATAATAGCAAATTCTGATTATAAAATTGAACTCGTATATAAACCAAAAACGTTTAAGGACAGGAGTATTGAGATAAATGAAATCTACAAACCTCCTGAAAAGTCTGAGATAACAATATCAGATTTAAAAGGTACAGAATTCATTGAAAAATTAATAGATATTTATAAAAACTCCAATCAATCTATTAAATTAATAAAGTTCCTTAACAAGTTGATAAATATAGGGGTTATATACATAGAGGATTCAATAATCCAAAATAAAATTGATCCAAACGTAAAATTATCCGATGTAAATGAAAATATGTTGAAAAGTATAATTCTAACAATAAAAGAAAAAGTCAATTACATAGATGCGCCATTACCAACTTTATATTTCGATAATGATGATAACCCCATTGATTTTTCAATATGCCCTATATCAAAATACTCTGATTATAAAAGCAAAACTTTTGATAGGATAGGAAAGATGTTAGACACATTAACCTATGAAAACGATAATTCAGTTGATACACCTGTTTCAAAAAAGGCAAAAGAAACTGAGATTAGCATACAAAAACAGAAAGAGATAATACAAAGTATGCATGAAAGAATAAATTATGATAAAGAAGCGGGCAAGATAATATTTACCAATATGAATTTGATTAACCAAGTTATAAATTTTGCATCTTCAAATAAGCATTTAACACTGGATCAATTAAAAGAACAATTTCCATATCTAAATATAAAAGAAGTGGACTTAGTAAAGAAAACTATAACGTTGGAATTTTAGTGCTAAATTTCATAAGTGCATTTAAATTAATTTAAAAATTACTAAAACCTTGGTGTATCATCACCAACAACTTCATGCATAACATTATCTACATTAAATTCCTTTTTTATAAAATAGCTATCAATTTTGTTTGAATATATATAATTTAAGATTACAAAATTTATAACCGCGAACATGAACAAAAAGGCTTCCCCAAAATAAAAATGAACGGTTTTACCAACATTTAAATTAGAAGAGCTAAAATAAAATAAATTATAATTTGTTTTTGCCGAATTCAATATTCCTGGATTCATAAGTAATAAAATAAACAATACAACTGCAAATCCAAAATTAAATAAATGTAAATTTATGGCAGTCGTAAATGCAAATTTTTTCAGATTCAAAATTCCTATACCTAATATTATAAATGCAAAAGCTAATATAAACGCGAAAGCAGTACTAAAAGGACCAAACATTTTAAGTATTAGAGGAAGTCCGGAATAAACAGCATTACCTGAAAAATAATTTAATGCGGAGAAAGTGAACAAAAATAACATAGTAATTCCTATAAAAATTAGGGTAAATGACATAAATTTAATTTTTTTTATAATGTTATTACTCTCCATATTGACCATAATATAATTAGTAAAGTTTTTATTTAAAGCTTTTGGGGAAATATCTAATAATTATTAAGAAACAGAGTTATTGATAAAATGATAAATTTGACTATTTTAGGTACATCTGCATCAGCCCCTACAATAAATAGGGGATTATCCTCTGCATCTATAGAGAATAATGGCTCCATATATCTTTTCGATTGTGGAGAAGGTACGCAAAGACAGATGCTCAAATTCAAAATTAATATATCAAAAATAAAATGTATTTTTATAACTCATACGCATGCAGACCATGTACTTGGAATTGCTGGACTTATTAGAACATTTGAACTTTATGGAAGGGATAAACCGTTAAACATATATGTACCTAGTAAATACACTAAAATTGTAGACCGTCTTATAAATTTAGATGGGTTTAATTCATCTTATAAAATAAATGTAATACCTGTAGAGAAGGGAGTGATTTATAAAGACAAATACATAAGCATTACAGCTTTTCCTTTAATACATTCAATACAAACATTTGGTTATGTATTTAAGGAGAATAGAAAAAGAAATTTTATAAAAAGTAAATGCGCTAAACTTGGTATAAAAGGCCCTATGTTCAAAGATTTAGAAAAAAAAGGATTTCTTAATTTAAATGGAAAAACCATAGATATAAAAGAGGTATCTAAAATCACAGAAGGCAAAAAAATAGTATACGCTACAGATACTTATAAATCAAATGAGACTATAAAAGCCGCAAAGAATTCAGATATAATAATACATGAGGCCACATATACAGATAAATATATAGATTTGGCAATAGAGAGAGGACATTCAACAGCATCTTGTGCAGCAAAAGTTGCAAAAGAATCTAAATCCAAATTATTAATATTATTCCATTTTAGTACTAGATATAAAAATTTATCTGTGCATTCTAAAGAGGCTAAAAAGATATTTAAAAATACTAAAATAGTAAAAGATGGTTATAAAATTAATTTATAAATTAAATATGGTATCAACTTATATATAATGTTGAATTGCCACAGCTACCTCCTCCAGGTCCAGTACGTATATTTATACTATAAGTTTGCTTTGGAGCATAAACACTCTTTATATAAGATAAGCACCTATAGTTAGTGCTACCTGCATAGTAAATTTTACCATTATCTCCAATTACAGATAAACCTAAATATCCAGAATTTCCACTACCCATACTTATGTTCATAAATCCTCCTTTAAATTCGCATGTTTTATTATATGAAGTATTATATAAATTGGAGGTAAAGGAGAAATTAGAGCAATTATATATACGTTCTTTATGCTTCGTTATGTTTAAATTTGTAGAAGTATTGGTTGGAGTAATGTTAATTGGTTTTGAAGGTAGATAACTTATAAAATTATAATTTGCATTATTTCCATAAGTTGATGAATTAATATAGATACTATCATTCTCATATTCATCAATCGTTTTATTGTCTGTAGAATAAAACAAACTCAAATTAAGAGGTAAACCTGTTTTATAGGATAAACAGCTATTAGATTTATAATATACATAATCTAAGCTATTATTAGACAATATACCAGAACTTTTTACCAAATAACAATCTTTACCATTGTATTTTGTACTTTTTATTCCACTAATAGTCATATTGTCAAATTTAGAATAATCTAAAACAGAAGTTGTATTTGCTTTATTTAGATTTAAACAAATATCACTATTGGAAAATAATTTAACACAAAAATAAGATTTTGGTATATTCTTAATAATCATCATGCTAAAGTTAGAAAATTCTGAAGTTCCAGAAGTGTTAAAATAAAATTTATAAGAATTATTTAATTTTTCATAAGCTATATTCAAAGGCATATTGGCTGATATTTTAGTGCCCTTATTAAAATTACCATAATAATAATCAGTCTCATTATATGTACCAGAATAAGTTAAATTTATATCCTTACTTGAATTTAAGGAGCTATAAGCATAATCAAGAAAATCCATCAAGTTTACATTACTTTTTTGATAAACCTTTAATAATATAGGATTAGACACATTTGTTGGTGGTGTTGTTGTT